>NZ_JAAGPH010000152.1:0-18214 GCF_017104705.1 Burkholderia sp. Se-20373
ATCAGCATCGCGGGCGCGCTCGCGGCGCCGCACGCGAGCGACGCCAGCGCGAACAGCACGAGGCCGGCGATGTACAGACGCCGCGCGCCGAAGCGGTCGCCGAGCGCGCCGCCCGACAGCATCAGTACCGCGAACGCGAGCGTGTATGCGTCGACGACCCACTGCAGGCCGGCGACCGGCAAGCGCAGGTCGCCGGCAAGATGCGCGAGTGCGATGTTGACGATCGTCACGTCGAGCTGCGTCACGACGAAACCGGTGCTGACGGTCGCGACGACGCGGGCGAGCGCGGGCGGGAAAGCGGGGGTGGGGGAGGTCGTATCCATGCGTCAATCGTAGGCGCGACGGACATGCAACGTTTCAGCGGAACGTGAAGCGTCGATACGCCAGATGCGAAGCAGGGAGAGCGAAGCGGGAACGGAACAGGCTGCAGCCGGGCCGGCGCGAACGCGATTTACCGAAGAAGCGTGCCGCTACGTGCATGGATGCGCGCTCGGCGTGGGCCAGCGGCTGCGTTCAATGCCGCTCGCCGCGCCAGCGTCCGGGCGCCACGCCGAAACGCTTCGTGAACGCATGGGTGAACGTGCTTTGATCCGCGAAGCCGACCCTCCCGGCGATATCGACGAGCGGATACCGGCCGTCCGCGAGCAGGATCACGGCCGCGTCGAGCCTGAGCCGCTGCAGGTAGCGATGCGGCGTTTCGCCGAACGCGTCGACGAACAGTTGATGAAAGCGGCGCATCCCGTAGCCGCAGTGCGCGGCGAGATCGGCGATGCGCAGCGGCTCCTCGAGCCGTGCGCGCAGCCAGCGGTCGATGCGCGCGAAATCGAGGCCCGAGGCGGGCGCGGCGATCGCGCGTTCGTCGAGCAGCGCGCCGCACAGCCGCGCGGCGGCTTGCCACTGGAACCGGTGCGCGGCCGTGTGCCGCGCGTCGTCGGCGGGGGCATCGAGTTGCGCGGCGGCGGCCGCGATCTGCGCGACCAGCGACGTCAGTGCCGGATCGATCGCCACGGCGCGCGCGCTGTCGAACAGCCGCTGCGGCACCGCGAGCGACGCGAGGGGAAGATTGAGCACGAGCTGGCGGTTCTCGCCGAGGCCCGCGTAATCGTGGCGCGCGCCGGCCGGAACCAGCCACGCGCCGTGCCGGTCGAGCCGCTGGCTGACGCCGTTCACCGCCATCACCATCGCACCGTCGATGCCGAGCACGATCTGGTGAAAGTCGTGCACGTCCGACGCTTCGAGCGTGTCGTAGCGTTGCAGTGCGATGGTGGGGGACGAAAGGTGTGCCATGGGCCGGGCGTCAGTCGGCGGCTCGCGTACGGTGTCAGATGTCGAGCAGTTCGACTTCGAACACGAGCGTGGCATTCGGCGGAATCACGCCGCCTGCGCCGCGCGGGCCGTAGCCGAGTTGCGGCGGGATCGTCAGGCGACGCACGCCGCCGACCTTCATGCCCTGCACGCCTTCGTCCCAGCCCTTGATGACCATGCCGCCGCCGAGCACGAACGCGAACGGGTCGTTGCGATCCTTGCTCGAGTCGAATTTCTGACCGTCGGTCAGCCAGCCCGTGTAGTGGACGCTGACGGTCTGGCCGGCTTGCGCTACGTCGCCGGTGCCTTCGGTCAGGTCTTCGTATTTGAGGCCCGATTCGGTCGTGATGACAGACATGACTTCTCCTGAAAAAGGATGGGTAAAACCGCTATTGTAGGCGAGCGCGCAACGGGCCGGCGCTCGGGGCTGTCGGGCCGCCCGTACGCGTGTCGCGGGCGGCGCCGGGCCGCCGCGGCCGCGATCGTCCGAAACGCAAATGGAACGCGCGTTTGAATTTTTCGCGCGCCGCGCGACCGCGGTTGCACCGTGCGAGTGCGACGCGTGTATGAATCGGTGCTACCGGGGTGCGCCGCGGCGTACCGCGAGGCGTCGCCGATTTCCGTGAAACGCCCGCCGCACGGGGCTTTCAGGCCGTCGACGTGACATGGCACGGCGCTGCGCGTAGCGTACGCGAGCTACCGCGCGCGTTCGAATCCCGCCCCGTCCGGACGCTGTTCGAGCGCCGTTTTTTCCGCCTTTTCGACCGTGCCCTGTTTGGAAGCGCGCATCTACCGCGCGGCTTGCGTGCGCCGCCGCGGGCGGCCTATCTTTACAGCTGTCGATGTCAAGATTTTGGCGGTGCGCGATGCGCCGCCCGGGCCTGCGCCGGCTGCGTCGGACGACGCGCCGGGCCGCTCCGGAACCAGGAGAACGATCAACATGAAGTCAGCCGCTTCCGCCACCGCAGCCGGGATCATGCCGGTGCGCCGCGACCTGCGCTTCGACCTGCCGGTCGAACGCGCGAAGGACTGGCATGGCCTCGGGTCGCACGTGACCCATTTCTTCAACGCGCTGTCGCTGCTGTTTCCGGCCGGCGAGCGTTTCTTCATGGATTCGGTGCGCAACTACCGCGACCGGATCGACGATCCCGTGCTGAAGCAGCAGGTGCTCGGCTTCATCGGCCAGGAGGCGATGCACACGCGCGAGCACATCGAGTACAACGAGCTGATGCAGGCGAACCACCTGCCCGCGCGCAAGCTCGACAAGCGCGTCTGGACGGTGCTCGGCTACATGAAGCGCAAGCTGCCGCATTCGGTGCAGCTCGCGCATACGGTCGCGGCGGAGCACTACACGGCGATGCTCGCCGACTGGCTGCTGCGCGACCCGACGCGCCTCGACGGCTCGGTCGAGGGCTACCGCCAGATGTGGATCTGGCACGCGCTCGAGGAAACCGAGCACAAGGCCGTGTCGTTCGACGTATGGAACACCGCGATGGCACCGGGGCTGCGCCGTTACCTGATCCGCATCGGCGTGTATCTGCTGACGACGCTGACGTTCTGGCCGACCGTATTCCTGATGCATGCGACGCTGCTGTGGCGCGATCGCGGCGCCGGCCATCACGTGCGCGGCATGCTGCGGATGATCGCGTTCCTGTACGGGCCGCGCCGGGGGCTGTTCCCGCGCATCGCCGGCGAATGGCTGAGCTTTTTCCGGCCGGGCTTCCATCCGTGGGATCACGACAATCACCACCATCTGGCGCGGGTCGATGCGCTCGCCGCCGCCTATGGCGAACAGGGCGGCGCACCGGCCGGCCGCGGCCGCGCCAACGCGCCGGCGCCGCTCGCATCGGGCCGCTGAGATCGCCGCTGCGCCGGCATGCGCGGCATCGGGCCGCGCATGTTGCGTTCGTGCATCAGCCGGCTTCTTCTGACGATTGACCCAAATCAATTCGAACCGGCAGCACGGGTGCCCTGCGGGCCCGTCGACCGGTTGCGCACGCATGCGCGAGCGCGCCGATCCGGCGTGCGCGGCATCGTCCGGGAACGCCTTGCGCCAGCACCGGCGCGGCTTTGCGCGCCGCGCAGCCATCCTTTCAGGGGGCCCGCCGCGTACGCCACCGGGATAACACCCATCTAGCCGCGCGCCGGCCGCATCGATATACCGTTCATGACAATGTCCAGCTCACGCGCGATTCCTGCACGGGGGGATTTTATTCGGACGGAAATGCGGCCAATATGTCGGTTCGACCAAGGTCCGTCGCATGCGACGGCGAGCCGGCGCGATACCAACGCGAAGCGGGGAACAACGATGGTTGCTAGGTCACCTGACGCAAACGGGCATGCGGTGCCCGAGATGTCGCATGTGTCCGTCACCGCGCCCGAGGACGGACGCAAGCTGTTCGTGATCATGCGTTCGCCCGATGAGCCGTTGCTTGCGCAACTGCGCGGGCTCGGCTGGGAAATCGCCGTCGCGAAGACGGCCGGCGCCGCGCAGAACATGACCTCCGGCGTGAGCGTCGCCGCCGGTCTGGTCGATTTCACCGGGTTCACGTCGCGCGACTATCCGGCGCTGAAGGCGTGCCTGAGCCAGCCGTCGATCGGCTGGATTTCCATCGCGCAGGCCGGCATCACGATCAGCCCCGCGGTGCGCGAACTGATCCGCAGCTATTGCTTCGATTACGTGACCCTTCCGTTGCCCTACGAATGGATTTCGCACGTGCTCGGCCATGCGCGCGGGATGGCCGCGCTCGATCGTGTCGATGGCGCGGCCTATGCGGCGTCGATCGGCGAACACGGGATGATCGGCAACTGCGAGGCGATGCAGCAGCTGTTCAGCACGATCCGCAAGGTCGCGAAGACCGATGCGAGCGTGTTCATCTCCGGCGAGTCGGGCACCGGCAAGGAGCTGACGGCGCTCGCGATTCACGAGCGCTCCGGCCGCGGCAAGGGGCCGTTCGTCGCGATCAATTGCGGCGCGATTCCGCATCACCTGCTGCAGTCGGAACTGTTCGGCTACGAGCGCGGCGCGTTCACCGGCGCGAATCAGCGGCGCGCGGGCCGGATCGAATCGGCGAACGGCGGCACGCTGTTTCTCGACGAAATCGGCGACATGCCGGTCGAAAGCCAGGCGAGCCTGCTGCGTTTCCTGCAGGAAGGGAAGATCGAGCGGCTCGGCGGGCAGGAATCGATTCCGGTCGACGTACGGATCATCTCGGCCACCCACGTCGATCTCGACGGCGCGGTCGAGGCCGGGCGCTTCCGCGCCGACCTGTATCACCGCCTGTGCGTGCTGCGCATCCACGAGCCGCCGCTGCGCGCGCGCGGCAAGGATATCGACATCCTCGCGCACTACGTGCTGCAGAAATTCAAGTCCGACAGCGGCCGCAAGATCAGCGGCTTCACGTCGGCCGCGCTCGATGCGATGCGCCGTTACGAATGGCCGGGCAACGTGCGCGAGCTGATCAACCGCGTGCGGCGCGCGATCGTGATGGCCGAGAGCCGGCTGCTGACGCCGCACGATCTCGGGCTCGAGACGCCGGGCGAAACCGAACCCGTGACGCTCGAACAGGCGCGGGCGCTCGCCGAGCGCACCGCGATCGAGAATGCGCTGCTGCGCAACGATCACCGCATCAACAAGGCTGCGGCCGAACTCGGCATTTCACGCGTGACGCTCTACCGGATGATGATCGAGCACGGGCTGAACGATCACGACAACAACGGCGGGAACGGCGACAACGGCGGGCACGACGGCACGCCGTCCGGCGACGCGGGGCATCGGCGGGTCGGCTGAGCGGCGCGCGCGTGACGCGTGAACCGGTTCAGCGATAGGTCCAGAGCCGGTGCAGCACGAACGTGACCGGCGGCACGCACAGCACGACCGCGACGATGCTCCATGCGCGGGCGAGGCCGAGCGTCTCGGTGCCGTGCGCCAGCAGCATCGTCATGCCGAGGCCGGCCATCGCGACGGCGAGAAAGCGCACGAAGTTGCCCCATGTCACCGGCGACGAAAAACTCCAGAGCGTGTTGGCGAGATACGAGAACGCGGTCGAGCACGCGAACGCGACCGCGTTCGCGCTCACCGGCGTCGCGTCGAACAGCGCGAACATCGCGGCCGCGATCAGCGCATGCAGCGCGGTCGAGCCGACGCCCGACACCCCGAAGCGAATCAGCCTGGCGCGTTCGGCGGTATAGAGGGTGCGGATCATCGGGTGCGGTCGTTCGGGTGATGGGGCGGCGTGTGGGCCGGTGTCGTGGGGAGCGTCACGCGCCGGCGAATGGCGCCGGCGCAAACATGACGCGCACCGGTTTCGCAGTATAGCGATGCCGCCGGCCGATCGATGAGCGGACAACCTGCGGCTCCCGAGCCGCCGACGGCATGTAAAGCGCATGAAACATTTCGCTTCCGCAGCCACGCCAATTGGCGCGGCAAATCGGGGTGAACGGCCGGCTACCCGCCGGTAAAAATGTCGCGCCGCATTGTTCAGCCTTATCCGGCAAGGCAGCGCCGCGACGCAGCCTGCGCATGCCGCGCGCCACGTGTTTCAGTTTCGTAACTTCTCGCCTTCCGCACCCGTTCCTGCCACCACGCTGCCCGGTCAATCCCTTGTCCGGACGGGCTCGCGCGACGCTGGCCCGCTCCTTGCGACAGTGAGCGTGCGAAAGTCGACGATGCACGTTCCGTCCGGTTCGGCAGCGAATCCTGTCAGTACCGGCCAGGACACGGTCCGCGGGGATGCGGCGGCGGAGCGCGGCACGACAGCTGCGTTCCGGCGAGCACGGCATGTCGTCGCCTGATCGTCGGGGCACCGGTCTCGTCCGGTTGCCGGAACAACCATCAGATTGAAACGGGGAAAAAAATGATCGATCGCTACACACTGCGGCAAGCAGGCCGCGATCGCCATGATTCGGAGCATCGCCGGTCGAACGTCGTTCTCGCAGCCCGCCGGCATGCATCGACAGGCCATCTCTCCGCGCCCGGTGCGAGGCGGATCCGGCTGATTGCCGGTCATCCACGCCGGGTCGGCACTTTCCTGCACGCGAACCCGATTCGCAAGGGCATGTGCACACGGGCGCCGGTCCCTCGACGCCCGGTCTTCGCCTACTGACTGAAGCCGCACGATATCCGTTCGCGCGCGGCTTCGTCTCCGTGAACGATCAATCTGCAATCCGAATGAAATGTACAGCGTCGTGCGATGTGTGCGACGGATGAAGCATTCGATGCGACGGCAAACGGTGTTGCGCCGGTGCCGTCCGGTGGTGAGGGGAGGGGCGGTCGGACGCGCGCGACGGGAGTGGCGCCCGTACGCGCGCGACGCCGTTTCAGCCGCCGTAGATGTCGAAGTCGAAGTACTTCGACGCGAGCCGCTTGTAGGTGCCGTCCTTGACCATATCGAGGATGGCGCCGTCGATCTTCGCCTTCAGGTCGGCGTCCTCCTTGCGCAGCCCGATGCCGGCGCCGATGCCGAGCACCTTCTCGTCGACGAGCTCGGGGCCGACGAACGTGTAGTTCGCGCCGCGCGGCGATTTCAGGAATCCGATGGCCGCCTGCACTTCGTCCTGCAACGCCGCGTCGAGGCGGCCCGCGATCAGGTCCGCGTACACGCCGTCCTGGTTCTGGTACGACACGACGTTCGCGCCTTGCTTGCCCCAGTACGCCTTCGCATACGTTTCCTGCGTCGTGCCCTGTTCGACGCCGATCGATTTGCCCTTCAGCGATTCGGCCGTCGGCAGCAACGGCGAACCCTTCTTCACGACGAGCCGCGTCGGCTGGTTGTAGATCTTCGTCGTGAAGCCGATCTGCTGCGCGCGTTGCGGCGTGATCGACATCGACGACAGCACCGCGTCGAACTTCTTCGCCTTCAGCGCCGGAATCATTCCGTCGAAATCGTTCTCGAGCCACACGCACTTCGCCTTCAGGCGCGCGCAGATCTCGTTGCCGAGGTCGATGTCGAAGCCGACGAGCTTGCCGTCGGGCGCCTTCGACTCGAACGGCGCGTAGCTGGCATCGGTGCCGAAGCGGATCGTGGTCCAGTCCTTCGCGACGGCGGGGCCTGCGGATACCGCGAGCAGGGCGATCGAAACAGCGGCAATCAGTCTCTTCATGGTGCGTTCCTTGGCGGGGTGCTTCCGGGTTCTGTGCGACACGGTTTCACGGATACGAGCCGCGTCTGCGCGCGGTGTCCGCACGGCCATTAACGCAGAAAATAAAATCAGAGTCCAGAATGGACAAAAAATATCGTTTCGTCGGATGAGCGGATCGATCGGCGGTCTCGACCCTTGCAAAAATACGAAAATGGACTAATCTTGTTAGTAAATTCGTTTCGAGACTAACGATCATGTCACAGCCCGCCTATGAATCGCACTCCGCCCCGCCGCAGGCTTCGGTCGCGCAGATGTCGGCGGCCGGCCTGCGCGCGTTTTTCAACATCGCGCGCGACTGGGAACTGACGATCGACGAGCAGATCGTGCTGCTCGGGTCGCCCGGCCGTTCGACGTTCTTCAAGTGGAAGGCCACGCCGGAATCGGCGCGGCTGCCGCGCGATACGCTCGAACGGCTATCGCTGTTGCTCGGCATCTACAAGGCGCTGCAGATCCTGCTGCCGCAGCCGGCCGCGGCCGATGCGTGGGTCAAGCGGCCGAACGACGCGGCGCCGTTCGGCGGCAAGCGCGCACTCGACCGGATGCTCGCCGGCAACGTCGGCGATCTGGTCGCGGTCCGGCAATATCTCGACGCGATGCGAGGTGGCTGGGCGTGACCATGCCGATCCAAGCACGACAATGGCCCACGACCGCGGTCGACTGGGCGCCAGCCTATCGCGTGATCCCCACCCGTTTCCCGGCGATCAACCTGTTCGACCGCGTGGCCTCGGCGGACGATTTCGACGCGCTTTACGCACTCGAATCGCTGACCAACGACCGCATCCGCAACGAAGTCGGCACGCTCGACCTCGTGCCGCCCGCCGAGCGCCGCTACGGGCAGGGCTGGGGGCCGATCATGGCCGCGTTCACGCACCTGAATCCGCAGGGCAGCCGCTTTTCCGACGGCAGCTACGGCGTGTTCTACTGCGCGCGTTCGCGCGATACGGCGATCGCAGAAACGCGGTATCACAGCGCGGTGTTCCTGGAAGCGACGAAGGAGCCGCCGATGCGCCAGCAAATGCGGCTCTACACGGTGATCGCGCAGGGCGACGTGGCCGACATACGCGTGTGGCCGACACGCGATCCGGCGCTGCTGCATCCGCTCGATTACAGCGCCGGGCAGGCGCTCGGTCGCGCGGTGCGCAATGCGGGCGGCGCGGGGATCGTCTATCCGTCGGTGCGCGACCCGCGCGGCGAGTGTCTGGCGGCGTTCCGCACCGCGCTGTTGCGCGACTGCCATCACGCGGCCTACCTCGAATACAACTGGAACGGCTCGGCCGTCGATGCGGTGTTCGAACTGAACCAGGTCGGCTAGGGCCTGTTCACGCTAATAACGGGCTTGCGAACGTGCCTTTCCGCCCGCAGTGCAAGGAGAGAGGAGGCGCAATAGCCGTAGCTATTGCAACGACGAACGACGCCGCAATGCGGGCGGAAAGGCACGTTCCCCTGTTTGGAAAAATTCTCTCGTGGGGCTGGCCCCCAGAAGGGCCGACCGCCGCGTCATGCTCCTTGCGAATACGTTGAGTATTCGCTTCGTCGCATTCCTTGCGCTCGGCCCTTCTGGGGGCCAGCGCAAGCCCGTTATTAGCGTGAACAGGCCCTAGGGGCCGCTTGCAGGCGTCAGCACCTATCAGTACCGATCAGCGCCTCACGGCAGCGGCCAGTCGCCCGCGTGGCGTTCGCGTGCCTCGGCCTGCGTCATCGACCAGGTACGCCCGGTGCGCGGCTCGGCGAGCGTGAGCCGCCCGGCCGGCGCGAACGCGCCCGTGTCGATGAACCACTGCGCGCCGATCCGCTGCGGCGCGCGCACCGGCGTGTGCCCGGTGCAGGTCAGCGACAGCCCGGCCTGCCGCGCGGGATCGGCGAGCCCCTGGACGAGATCGCGGCCCCAGATCAGCCGTTCGCGCACGTCGTGCGCATAGCTGCCCGTATCGAGATCGGCGTCCGAGCCGAAGAATTCCGCATGCAGCACGTTGAAGCGCCCGGGGCCGTCGCCGATCACGCGCACCAGCGGCAGCGCGTCGACGCGCGCCGCATGCGCGTGCAACCGTTCCGGCGGCAGGTCGGCACCCCAGTCGCCGCCGATCCCGCGCCACGCGTCGGGTGACAGCTTGCCGCGCGCCACGAGGCTCAGCACTTCCTCGTGATTGCCGCGCACGACGTGGCACCACGGGCGGTCGAGCAGGTCGAGCGTGGTTTCGGAGGCCGGGCCGCGATCGACGAGGTCGCCGACCGAGAACAGGCGGTCGCGGGCCGGATCGAAGCGGATGTCGTGCAGCAGCGCGCGCAGCACGTCCACGCAGCCGTGCAGGTCGCCGACGACGAAGTCGCGGCCGACCGTGTTCGCCGGATGGCGGCAGAGGGGGGCGGTGGCAGTCATCCCACTATCTTAGGCGCTCGCGCCCCCATCGCCACGTCACGATGGAATGACGATAATCGGGGCAATCCCCGCCGGCACGGCGCAGCGGGCTGTTCCACGCCGGCTGAACCCTTTCCATTCGCTTTCGGAATCACATGATGACGATTTATCCGCAGGTATTACGCAACCGGCCGCGCATGGTCGCGGCGTTCGTTGCCGGCGTGCTGTGCGCGGTGCTGCTGCCGTTTTCGCTGCGTCCGACCGTGCGTGCGCTGATCGGCTGGGATTGCGCGATCTGGTTGTATCTCGTGCTGATGTGGGTGCGCATGGTCACCGCGCACCATCACAAGGTGCGCGAAGTCGCGATCCGCGAGGATGAAAACGCGACGACGGTGCTGACCGTCGTGTGCCTCGCGACCGTTGCGAGCGTCGCCGCGATCGCGATCGAACTCGCGACCGCCAAGAGCGTCGGCTTCAGCGCCGGGCTCAGCCACTATGCGATCACGGGCGCGACGCTGTTCGGCGCGTGGTTCCTGATCCCGACGATCTTCACGCTGCACTATGCGCGGCTCTATTACGGCTCGCCGAGCGGCGATCGCGCGCTGCGCTTTCCGGACAAGAACCCCGAACCCGATTACTGGGATTTCCTGTATTTCGCGTTCACGCTCGCGGTCGCGTCGCAGACGGCCGACGTGTCGCTGGCGAACCGTTCCGCGCGGCGCTCGGTGCTCGCGCAGTCGATCCTGTCGTTCTACTTCAACATGGCCGTGCTCGGGCTGTCGATCAACGTCGCCGCGGGCCTGCTGAGCTGACGCAGGCCAGGGGGCGATTCGCAGCGTTACTTGAGCAGGTCGTACGGGCCGCCGCGTTCCAGCGCCCGCTGGTACGCGGGCCGCGCGTGGATCGCATCGAGGAAGCGTGCGATCGCCGGATAGCGGCTGCCGCCGCCGCGCGCGGTCGCGGCTTCGAGCGGAAAGCTCATCTGGATGTCGGCTGCGCTGAAACCGTCGCCGACGAACCAGCCGGTGCGGCTCAACGTGTCGTTGACATAGCCGAGATGCAGGGCGATCTGCGGATCGACGAAGCTCGATTGCAGCGTGTCGGCGATCTTGCGCGCGATCGGCCGTGCGAAGAACGGCATCGGCGCGTGCGCGATCCGCAGTGCGACGAGCTTGAGCAGCAGCGGCGGCATCGCCGATCCTTCCGCGTAATGCAGCCAGTACGTGTAGTCGTGCCGCTCCGGCGTGCCGGGCGGCGGCGCGAGGCGCCCGTTGCCGTAGCGTTCGACCAGGTATTCGATGATCGCGCCCGATTCGGCGTACGTGCGGCCTTCGTCGGTGACGACCGGCGACTTGCCGAGCGGATGGATCGCGCGCAATTCGGGCGGCGCGAGCATCGTCTTCGGGTCGCGCGCGTAGCGCACGATCTCGTACGGCACATCCAGTTCTTCGAGCAGCCAGAGCACGCGCTGCGAGCGCGAGTTGTTCAGGTGATGGACGGTGAGCATGTCGACGCTGGGAGTGGGGCGGGAACGACATCATACCCAGCGCGTAGGGCGCGTACGCGAAACGCGCCGCGCGTCGTGACGAGCGGCGTCTGGCTGACCGCGCCTGGCCGGCCGCCCCGCTTCATCACGCGCGCCGCACCGCGATCCACGCACCCCAGAACAGGCTCGCGAAAAAACGCAGCGGCGCATCGAAGCCCGCGTCGCGCAGCAGGCCGAACACGGCGTCCTCGGACGCGGGCGGATCGGCGCCCTGCAGGATCTTCGCGAGTTGCGCGCGCACCGCGTCGGGCGTCGCGCCTTTCATGCGCCAGCGCTGCTGCCATGCGTCGAGCAGGCGAGGGTGATCCGCGTAGCGGCGATGGTTGCCGGCAAGGACGAGCGGCGCGCCGGGTTTCAGGCGTCGCGCGATCGCATGCAGCAGCGCCGCCTTTGCCGCGTCGCCGGGCACGTGGTGCAGCACGCCGATCAGTGTCGCGCCGTCGAACGCGGGCGTGTCGGGCAACGTCTCGACACCGTCCTCGACGAACGTCGTGCGTGCGCCGAAACCGGCGGCCTCGACGTTCGAGTGCGCGAGCGCGAGCATCGGCGCGGACGGGTCGACGGCCGTGAATTGCCAGCCCGGCTCGAGCGCGGCCGCCACGCAGATTTCCTGCCCGGTGCCGCCCGCGCCCGCGACGAGGATCCGCGCCTCGGGCGCCGCGATCGCCGACGCGAGCATGCACGCGGTGAGTTCGTGGCAGGCATCGTAGCCGGCGAGTGCGATGCGGGATTGCTCGGCGTATTCGTGTGCGCGTGCCGGATCGAATTTGGCGGCGCTGGCGGGAAGCGACATGGCGGGTTCCTCGGGTCGGGCGCGGACGTCGTGTCCGCGAGCATGGCGCAGAGCGTAAGCGTGCGCGGCCGGTGCAACAAGGCGAGCAGCCATTCCGGTATGACTGCTACCCGACTCGTCGGGACCGGCAGGACTGCGGGTTTTCCCGGGGTCGATTCGTATTTAAAAATGTCCGGCCGCGATGCATCGCGGTAGCGAATCCGGCGCATACTCGTTTCTCTCCCCCCGCCTGGCCGTCGCATGCCGGGCCCCGATGCGCCGCGCCCCGCTGGCGCGGCCATGCCGCTCGGCACGCACGAGGAGCGCATGATGTCCGATTGTCCGCACGATCCGTATGCGCAGCACTACATTCACTGCTTGCCGTTCGGCGCCCAGCCCTGTGGCGCGCTTGGCGTGTCGCCGCGCACGCATTTTCGCGTGTGGGCGCCGGGCAGCACGCAGGTCCAGCTCGAACTCGATACCGGCTTCGGCCCGTTGCTCGTCCCGATGACGGCGGCCGGCACGAACTGGTTCGAAGTCTTTGCCGATTGCGGTGCGGGTGCGCTTTATCGCTATCGCCTCGACGATGCGGTATCGATTCCCGATCCCGCGTCGCGTTCGCAACCCGAAGGGCTCAACGGCCCGAGCGAGGTCATCGATCCGCGCGCGTTCACGTGGCGCAACACGTTCTGGCACGGGCGCGCATGGGAAGACATCGCGCTCTATGCGATTCGCCCGCACGCGGTGGGCGGCTTCGACGGTGTGCGCAGGCGCCTGCCGCAACTTGCGCGGCTCGGCGTGACCGCGCTGGAGCTGCTCGCGTCGCCGCACGACAGCCTGCCGTTCGCGCCGCTCGCGGCCGAAGGCGGCCCCGACGCGCTGAAGGCGCTGATCGACGACGCGCACGGCTACGGTCTCGCGGTGCTGCTGGAGCTCGATTACGCGCGCTTCGGCAGCGGCACCGAGGCGCTGCGCCACTACGCGGCGCCGTTCTTCCATACGCGTGACGATCCGCTCCAGGCGCCGCCGCTCGCGCTCGATCATCCCGAAGTCTGCGATTTCTTCTGCGACAACGCGCTGTACTGGATCGAAGAGTACCGTTGCGACGGCCTGCGCCTGCGCGAAGCCGACCGGATCGGCGTGTCGTGGCTGCGCGAGATCGCGGATCGCGTGCGCGCGGCCGTGCCGGCCGACCGGCTGATCCATCTCGTCCTCGGCAGCGAGCGGCATCCGGCGCATCTTGCCGATACCCATTTCGATGCGCAGTGGAACGGCTGCGGCGAACGCGCGCTGCACCGGCTGACGGGGCGCGATACGTCGGCTCACGAAGGCATTTCCACGCACCAGTCGATCCACACGCTCGCCCGCGCGCTGACCGCGGCCGGGGCCGCATTCCAGCCGGCCGGGTCGGGGGAAGGCATGGCTGCCGACAGCGGGCTGTCGTTGACGTCGCTGGTGCTGTCCGATGGCGCGTGGCGCGACAGCGGGCAGGGCGACCACGGGCAGGCGGCCGGTCTGGCCGCACTTGCGCTGTCGCTGCTCACGCCGCAGATCCCGTTGATCTTCGACGAAACCGCGCGCGATGCCGATCGCGCGCATTTCGTGCAGTCGGCGCTCGCGGTGCGCGCGAAGCTGATCGCGCCGCGATTGTCCGATTGCCGGCCGCAGGAGGCGCGTGCGCTGAAGTCGGACGGCGACGGCGATGCCGACGCGCTGCTCGCATCATGGCGGCTCGCCGACGACGAGACGCTGACGATCGCGTTGAACCTGTCGCCCGACGCGGTGCCGTTCGATGCGCCGAGCGGGCGAGTCGTGTTCGAGACGCCGGCGCGTGCGCGCGACCGGGTCGATGAAGGGGTGTTGCCGCCGTATGCGCTCGTCGCGTGGCTGACGGGGGACGTCAACCGGTATGCGCTCACGCACGATGCGCGTCGCATCGATGACGGCGCCTGGCGCGGCATGCGTCCGAACCTGAACGCATGACGACGTGAGCGAGTGTGTTTGAGCGGCCGGGCGCATCTGCGCCCGCCTGCACCGCAGGGCAATCTCCGACCTACCAGAACCCGCGAATGCCTGCGATGCCGTAGGCGCCGTGGCGGCGCGCCTCGTCGAGGTGGGTACGTGTCATGCCGCCGAGCGCGAAGACGGGCATGGCGGCCTCGGCGGCCAGTGCGCCGAACCGTGCCCAGCCGAGCGTCGGCGCACCGGGATGGCTGAGCGTCGGCAACACGGGCGACAGCGTGACGAAATCCGCGCCGGCGCGCGCGGCCAGCAGCAGGTCGTCGCGCGTGTGGCAGGCGGCGGACAGCCATCGTCCGGCCGGCAACGGCCGTTGCGTGGCCGCGCGCAACGCGGTGCCGTCGAGATGCCAGCCGGCGCCGTCGAGCCGCATCACGCCGGCCGCATCGATCGGCCCGTTCAGCATCAGGTGCGCGCCGGTCGCGTCGCAGCGCGCGAGCGCTTCGGTGGCGAGTCGCGCGAACGCGGCTGCATCGAGCGACTTCACGCGCAATTGCACGAGCGTCTCGCCGCGCGCGAGCACGGCCGACAGCCGGTCGAGGAACGCCGCGCAATCGGCCGCCGACGCGGACGCCGGCTCCGGCGTGATCACGCAGCAGCGCGGCAGCGTGGCGCTCATCGCGTGTGGCGAAGCGCGGCCATCATTCGTCGGCCTCTTTCGAGATCTTCGGGTAGACGCGCACGAGCACGATGCGCGGCCCGTTCATCTTCTTCACGACGACGTCGAAGCGGTCGAACGACACGCGCTGGCCTTCGGTCGGCAGGTCGCTGAGCGCCTGGATCACGAGGCCGCCGACCGATTCCGCACGGCCTTCGTCGATGTCGATGCCGAGCGCCTGCTCGAGCGACACGACAGGCAGGCTGCCCTTGCCCATCAGCGTGCCGTCGTCAAGGCGGCTCCAGTCGGCGTCGCCCTGGCGGAACTCGTCGTGGATCTGGCCGACCAGCGCGCCGAGCAGGTTGTCGAGCGTCAGGAAGCCGATCGGCTTCTCGCCCTTGTTGCCGACCAGCGCGAAGTGCGGCGCGCCCTTGCGGAAGCGGCGGAACAGGTCGAGCGCCGGCGTGTCGGGCCGCACGTACTGCACGGGGCGGACGTAGTCCGACAGGTCTTCCAGCGCCGCGCCCGCGTGACGCGCGAGCAGCAGGTCCTTGAGGTGGATCAGCCCGCTCACCTGTTCGCGCGACGCATCCTCGAACAGCGGATAGCGGCTGAAGCGGTGCCGGGCGACGATCTCCATGTTGTCGGGCAGCGGCAGGTCGCGGCGCAGGCCGATCATTTCATGGGCCGGCCGCATCAGGTCCGACACGGTCATCGACGAAAAGTCGAGCGAATGCGCGAGCGTGTTCCACTCGTCGTTGCTGTACGTGCCGCGCGCCGGCTGGGCCGGATTGCCGGCCGTGCTGCGCCGGCTGCGAAGGATCAGCTTCAGCTCGTCGGTCGAGTAGTGGGCGTCGCTGCCGTGGTCGGCGGACAGCCCCGCGAGCCGCAGCACCGCATTGGCGCTGTTGTTGAGCACCCAGATCGCCGGATACATCGCCCAGTAGAACGCATAGAGCGGCAGCGCGACCCACAGGCCGACCTTTTCGGGCTGGCGGATCGCCATCGATTTCGGCGCCAGTTCGCCGACGACGATGTGCAGGAACGAGATCAGCGAGAACGCGAACACCAGCGAGATCAGATGCACGACGCGTTCGGATTCCACGCCGATCAGGTCGAGCAGCGGGCCGAGCAGTTGCGCGAAGGCCGGTTCGCCGACCCAGCCGAGGCCGAGCGACGCAAGCGTGATACCGAGCTGACACGCGGAAAGATACGCGTCGAGCCGGCCGTGCACGATGCCGAGGATGCGGCCGCGCAGGCCGTGCTTGCGGGCCAGTGTCTTGACGCGCGTGGCGCGCAGTTTGACGAGGCCGAATTCGGCCGCGACGAAGAACCCGTTCAGGGCCACCAGGAACAACGCGCCGATGAGCGCGAAGATCTGTAACAAAGAAACACTCCGGTTATGACAGGCCCATCAGTATAGAGCCAGAAAGGAATTTGTAATGTATCGGGCGGCCGATTGCTTACACCGGCGCCTCACCGGGGACGGAGAGCGTGATGGTGGCCGTGGCGCCATCGGCGAACGCGTCGTGCGCGAACGTGCCGCCGTGTGCGAGCGCGACGCGCTGGCAAAGCGCGAGCGTCCACGCGATCCGCTTGGCGTCGCGCTCGCGCAGCATCTCGCGTCGTGCGAACGATTCGAATGCATGCGGTTGCACGGGATCGGCGAGCGCGTCGGCGTTGACGGTACACGTGGCGCGCGCGGTGAACTGCAGGCCGTCGCGAGCGCACGCGAACGTCACGCGGCTGCCGGCGGCGCTGGCTTCGACCGCGGCGGTGAGCATCGTCCAGAGCGCCTGTGCGATGCGTTCGCGGTCGGCGGTCAGCGACAGGTCGCCGTCCGGCAGCGTCGCGTCGAGCGCGACCTGCCGGGCGTCGGCGAGCCCGAAACGGGCGAGCGCGATCGTGTCGTCGAGCAGCGCGCGCAGCGCGAACGGCTGCGGCTTGACGGCGAGCGTGCGCGTTTCGGCGCGCGGCGCGTCGAGCACGTCGTCGATCAGCGCAACCTGCTGGTCGATGCCCGTGCGGATGCCCGCGAGCGCGCGCTGCAGGTTCGGATCGGCGTTGGCGAGCTGGCGCTCGAGCACGTACGCCCAGCTATGCATCGCGTTCAGCGGGCTGCGCAGGTCGTGCGACGCGGTGGAGAGCGCCTGGTCGCGCAGGAACAGCGCCGCCTGGGTGGCGTAATGCGCTGCGCGTTCGCGCAGCAGGTCGGCGGCGGGATCGACGGTAGTGGACGTCACGGAGCTGGCCTGTCGGAAGCGGTTGGCGTGGAAGTCACGCGAACCGTCATTATAGGGACGGTGCGTGTCACGCCGGCAGCGCGTCTTCGTCCTTTTTCCGGGCGTCGCCGTTCGGCAGCAACTGGCACGCGAGCAGGCCGGCCAGCATCAGCGCGCACCCGACGAGCGCGCGCAGCGTCAGCGTTTCGCCGAGCGCGGCCCAGCCGGCGATCGCCGCGAACACGCCTTCCATGCTGAAGATCACGGCCGCGTGCGCGGGCGCCGCGTCGCGTTGCGCGACCACCTGCATCGTATAGCCGACCCCGACCGACAGCAGGCCGCCGTACAGCAGTGTCGGCAGCGCGTTGCGCAGCATCGTGCCGCTGACCGGCTCGATGACGAGGCCGACCGCGCCGCACGCCGCGCCGCACACGACGAACTGCATGAACGCGAGCACGAGCGGATGGTGGCGCTTCGCGAAATGGCCGACGGCCATCACGTGCGCGGCGATGATCACGGCGCCGGCGAGCTGGAACCAGTCGCCGTACAGCACCGAGAATTGCTCGTTGATGCTGAGGAAATACAGGCCGATCGCCGCGAGCAGCGCGCCGAACCACGTGCCCGGGCCGATCCGGTGACGGGCGAACACGCCCATCAGCGGCACGATCACGACGTACAGCGAGCTGATGAAGCCCGCGTTGGCGATGCGCGTGTACTGCAGGCCGATCTGCTGCAGCGAAATCGATACCGCCAGCAGCCCGCCGAGCGCGAGGCCCGGCAGCAGCAGCGTCGGCTCACGGCGGATCGCCGCGAGTTGCGTGCGCGACGCCGTGTTCAGCATCAGCAGCGGCACCAGCACCAGCGCACCGAGCAGGAAACGGAGCCCCGTGAACAGGAACGGCCCGATCACGTCGAGGCTCAGGCGCTGGGCGACGAACGCCGAACCCCAGATCGCGGCGGCGGCGAGCATCAGCAGGTTGGCTCGGAGGTGCTTGCGGGCGTCGGGCGTCATCGGAATTCTTCTGGAGATTGCGGGCGGCGAAGCCCGTTAGTTTACGCCGAGATTGCAAGGCTGTCGGCAAACCTGCGCAAGGCGGCGCCGGCACGTGCGTCGCGTACCCGCGAATACAGCACGACCTGCGACAGCGGCAACGGCGGCAGCCCGAATTTCGCGCCGACGTCGACCAGCGTGCGCGGCGCGACCCGCCGCGCCAGCGGGCAGACGGCGAGCCCCGCGGCGGCGGCGGCCGTGACC
>NZ_JAAGPH010000153.1:0-17337 GCF_017104705.1 Burkholderia sp. Se-20373
TCTCCCGCGCGGCCCCCGCGGCCGTCGCCAGCATCGACCACGCGGGCAGGGCACGCGTGCGCGTCACCGCATGGCCGGCACGGGTGCCGCGATGTCGCTGAACTCGCTGCGCACGGGCTTCATGTGCCGCAGCGGCGACGCGATCTGCCGCGCACAGGCCACCACGTCCGCGTAGGCGGCTTCGATCGCTTCGAGCGTCGAGTCGCCGCGCTCCTCCTTGCCGCGCGCGCACGCGCGTGCGAGCCGGAATTCGAGCACCATCGCTTCGGACGCGATGCGGTCGCACGCGGCGCGAATCTCGGCGAACGGCCCGACGCAACCGCTGGCCTGCAGCCAGCGCGCGTAATGGCCGAACAGCTCGAAATTCGCGCCGAGCTGGCGCACCGAGTTGAACGAGTACGCGTGGAAATGCTCGAGCGGCGATTCGGCGAGCGTTCGCGCATCGGCTTGCAACTGCCGCCGGAACGCGGCGATCGGATTGACGACCGGCAGGCGCCGCAGGTGGCGCTGCAGCGCGGCGAGCGACGTTTCGCACAGCTCACGCTCGTCGAGCGGCGCAAACCGCCGCTTCGCGCATTCCACGTAAGGCGGCAGCGTCATCGGCGAGCTGCCGCCGACGAGCCCGTTGTAGTCGAAATCCTCGGCCACGTAATAGCCGCTGTTGTGGAAGTAGCCGATCTGGCGCTTCGCGCGGTCGATCGCATCGATGCCGATCGTCGTCTTCGTGTGCTGCGTGCGGTAGCTGCTGCCGCGCGTATCGGGCAGGAACCACGCGTCGACCTCGACGATCATCAGATGGCCGCGCGCGACTTGCGTCTCGATGTGCTGGTCGAGCGGTTCGTAGATCGAGTGCTCCTGCACGACGATGCCGTACAGCCGCTCCAGTTCGTCATGCGGAAACTTGAAGAACGTGAACTGGTCACCCTCGAAATCGAGCGCGATCGTAAACGGCAGCGCCGCGTACGGATTGAAACCCCACCACCGGAGCACCTCGAGCCACATGTCGACGTAGCAGTTGGTCTGTTTCCAGACCATCTCCTGGCTGTGCAGCGGATGCGGCCGGTAATGGCGCGCGCGGTGGCGCACATCGTCGAACGACGCGTCTTCGCCGTCGCGGGACACGAATCTCATGGCGTGCCCCACAGCACGTCGCGGACTTCGCGCGGCCAGGCGTCGATGTCGAAGCCGTGATGGCGGAACAGCGCGAGCGTGAGCCGTTCGAGGCCGAAGCCGACGCAGCCCGTGTGCGCGACGTCGCCCGTCGCGGTACGGATGTCCCACAGCAGCCCGAAATGATCCATGTGGTAGTTGAAGCTCAGGCACGCGGTCTGGCGATCGTCGTGCTCGATCGGGATCAGCAGCTCGAACTTCAGGTTCTGCTCGCGCTGGCTGTTCGCGACGATCTTGCCGCCGCGCCCGAAGAACGGATCGTTCGCGAGGTCGATCGCGTTGGGCAGGCGCAGCGCCTCGATCATCCGCGTGCCGCGCTCGATCCAGGTCTCGCGGAACGACACGATCTGCTCGGGCGTGCCGATCCGCACGTACTCGCGCATCCGGAACAGCTGCATGCGGGTCGGGTCGAGCGACGGCTCGTGACGGAAGCAGTACGAGAAGACGTCGACGATCCGGCCGTCGGCCGGCAGCGCACCCGCGCGCGCGACGACGGGGTAGACCGGGTAGCACGCGGCGGGCGTCATCACGACGTAGGTCGGCTTCTGGCTTTCCGTCCAGTCGTCGCCGCGATCGAGGCACTGCAGTACGCGCTGGTGCTGGTGCTCGTCGCCGCGGAACGCGTGCACGCTGCCCGCGAGCTGCGGGAAGCTCTTCATGTACTCGCTGCGCTCGAACTCGGTGCGGCTCATCGCCGGCGGGAAGCGCAGCACTTCGGCCTGCTGGTCGGCGCCGAGGCGCGTGACGAACGCGTCGAGCGCTTCGACGACACGCTCGAACCGTTCGCTGCGGCCGAACAGGCCCTGGATGCCGGTCGAGACCAGCAGGCCCGCGTCGATCAGTTCGTCGCGCAGCGGGTTGACGCCCGCGCGATCGATCGGTGCATCGGCGGGAGCGGAGGCGGCGGAGGGCACGACAAGGCGATCGTTCACGTATGTTTCTCCAGCGTCGCAGGACGCAGCGCGAGCAGCAGGTTCGAGGTGTTGACGGCAATGCGGTCGTTGCTGATCATCAGCGGCGCCGCATGCAGGTCGCGAATGTGGCGGCCGATGCTGAACGGCGTGCCCTGCTTGTAGCCGGCCATCCCGCAGATCATCATGGCCTGGTGCGCGACTTCCAGCGCGGTCGTCGACACGTAGGTCTTCAGCGTGTTGATCTCGGCGGCCCGGGCCATGCCGGCCGACCACGAGCGCGCCGTCCCGTTCGCATGGAGGCGCAGCACGGTGTCGACGCGGGCCTGCATCGCCTGCATCAGCGCGAGCGATTCGGCGATGCGCCGCGACGCGGGCGAAGGTGCGCCGTCGGTCTGGCGGGCCTGCGCGCGAAAGAACTGGTGCGCGCGATGGAACGCATCGCCGGCCACGCCGATCCATACCGCGGCCCACAGGATGTGCGACACCGGCACCATCGTTTCCTCGGCGATCGTCGCGAACGGCACCGGCAGGCACTGGACGGCGGCGCCTTGCGCATCGAGCTCGAAGCCGTTGCTGCAGGTGCCGCGCATCCCGAGCGTGTCCCATTCGCCGCGGCGCGTGAGTGTGTAGCCGTCGCGCAGCAGCGTGACGAGCACCTGCTCGGAAGCGGGCGCGTCCGCATCGCGTCGGGCGGTCGCGAGGATGCCGTCCGCGTAGTCGCCATACGAGATCGTCGGCGCGGATTTGCGCAGCCGGAACTCGCCGCCGCTGGTGTCGAGCGCGCACTGGCTCGCGCGCAGGTTGCCGCCGACGCCGTCTTCCGACGTGGCCGATGCGAGCAGCCACTGGTGGCGCACGAGCTGCTGCAGGAACAGCTTGTGCCAGCCTTGGTCGGCGGCATGATTGACGATGCAGGCGACCTGGATCTGGTGCATCGCGAACACCATCGCCGACGATGCGCAGGCCTGGCCGAGAATCGAGCAGGCCGACGCGATGTCTTCCAGCGACGCACCCGCACCGCCGAGATGGGTCGGCACCATCGCGCCGAGCAGGCGGCGCGCGCGCATCGCCTCGATCGCCTCGACGGGGCAGCGCGCGTCGCGGTCGACCGCGTCCGCGTGCTGCGCGGCGATCTGCGCGACGGCATGCGCGGCCTCGTCGAGCCGACGCGCATCGCGGTCGGTCGCGAGTTCGGGAAGCAGCGCGCTCATGCCGAATGCTCGGTGCGTTGCAGCGTGGTGATCGTGTCCGCGAGCGCGTCGATGCTGCGGAACAGGTTGCGGTTCAGCATCTCGTCGGGAATCTCGATGTTGAATTGCTTCTCGATCGCGAGCATCAGCTGGATCGTGTCGAGCGACGAAAGGCCCGCTTCGTAGAGGTCGTCCCCGTCGCCGATCGAATCGATCGCGGCTTCGAGATGGGCGACGTGTTTCAGGATGGTTCTGATTTCGTTTTTCACGTGCTGCTCCGGCGTGCGTGGTGTCGTCCGCTCGGGCAGACGCGCGACACGCGCTGACGTCCCCCCGGCAGTCCGGCATCAGTAGACCATTGGCAGACACGGCGTTCTGTTCGCCACCCTACAAACAGCTGTCCCGGCGGGCAGGCGGCGCGACAGCGACGCCCGACGCGGCATGCCGATCAGGCGCGCGACGCGGCCGGCACGCCCGAATCGGCCGACAGGATGCGCTTCATCTCGTCGCGCACGATCGCGCGGCAGCCGCACGACATTTTTTCGAGGCCGGCGAGATCGGCGAGCTCGATCGAGCTTCGGTATTGCCGGATCAGGCCCAGCTTCTGGATTTCGCCGGCGGCATCGGTGACCGTTTCGCGCCGCACGCCGAGCATCTGCGCCAGCATGCTGTGCGTCACCTGGATCTCGATGCTGCGGGTCCGGTCGTACGCAAGCAGGAACCATCTGCATAACTGATGTTTGAGCACGTGATGACGGCTGCAGAACGTGATCTGCGAAACCTGCGCCATCAGCAGCCGCACGCAGATGAACACGAGATGGCGGATCACCGGCGAGGCGTCGAACGCCGCGGCGAACACGCGCCGGTCGAGCCGGTAGACGAAACCGTCGCGGCAGGCCACGGCGCGGCACGGCATCCGGCCGCTGCCGCCGATCACGTCGTCGCACACCACGCTCTCGCTGCCGATTTCCGCGACTTCCAGCGTCATGCCGCCGGACGACACGTACTGCAGCGAAATCGCGGTCGTGACGGGCAGGTAGACCGCGGCGAGCATTTCGCCGGGCTCGCAGAGTACTTGCCCCGATTTCAGGTGGACGAGTTGAAGGTGAGGGGCCAGCGTCGCGAGTTCGTCGCGGTCGATGGCCGCGAGAAAGCGGTTGGCGTCGAAGCTGTGGGAAAGCTCGATCATGCCGTTCGCGTACGCGACGGCGTCAGGGGCCTGGTGAGTCACGGCGCATCCTCGTAGGGTGGCGGTCACGCGTCGTCGCGGCGATATCCCGGGAATGGGGAATTCGCACGATCGTGCGGACTTGTGTTCGTCAAAAATGGAGTGACGATACTGGCGAAAAGGCTAGCACGCCATTGAAATCGATCAATTGCATATTGCGTCATTTCACAAAGTTTGACGATTTTGGCGGGTGCAAACGTCATCCGGATTTAATGATTCATTTCCGTGAAATTAATCATCCGGAAGTTGAATGTGACTTCTGGAATTCATTCCATGTCGGCCGCGAATCAATCGGGTTGGGGGGCGCATCGCATGGGGAATGTGCCGGGCGAATATTGAACATTGTTTGACAAATAAATGGCGTCGGCAGAAATATCTATATGAATCAAGGTGTTGCGTGCGAATTGTGCGTTGGGTGACAGAGCTGGAAATTAGTGCGCCGATTCAAATTTGAGACAGTTTCAAACAACCGTGTGAGGCGCGGCGGCGTACCGGAGTCCTGTCCGGCACATCATGGAAACAATTGAAAATCGACTGTAAGTATATGACCGACAAGCCGTGTGACACCGGTGCGGCTGCCTCGGATCGATGCGGGTGAATTGATCAGTCAAATCGCACGCAGTGTCCGTCGCGGGGAAGAGTGTCCGGAAATGAGACGCTTTTTTTGTTTTTTTGCCGGTTATTCGGTCGATCTAAATCAGGCGTGATTCATATATTAAGGATGGGCATGGTTTGGCACGTAAATCGCTTATTCGGGCTGGCGTGTCGAAACGGGACGGCCGACTCGATCCGGGGGCGATAAGCCGACGGTCGGTCGGAATCAGGGTTGTGGCCGCAACCACGGTCAGTCCGGACGCGCATCGCGATAACGAGTTCCGTGCACGCGGCTGCAGGCGGCGCGGACGATAAAAGGGATACAGACATGCTTCATCTTCACTTGAGCTACTCGGCGAACGCCATCCTCGATGCCCTCCCCGAGGACAGCATCCGCACCATCGCACCGCATCTCGAACTGGTCAGGATCAAGGCCGGGATGCTCGACCGGGTCGGCGAGCCGATGCGCCACGTGTATTTCCCCACGACGTCGATGATGTCGGTGCAGCACCTGATGGAGGACGGTGCGATGGTCGAGGTCGCGCAGGTCGGCCGCGAAGGCGTGGTCGGGCTGGCGACGATGGTCGGTGGCGCCGCGGCGTCGCACCGGGTCGAGGTCCGCATCGGGGGGACGGCCTATCGCGTGCCGAGCTGCGTGGTGCGCGCCGAATTCGAGCGCTCGCCGGAAACCTACCGGTTGCTGCTCAACTACTGCCAGGCGGCGATGGCGCAGATCTCGCGCAGCGCGCTGTGCAACCGGCATCATTCGGTCAGCGAGCAGCTCAGCCGCTGGCTGCTGCTTGCGCATGACCGCATCGACGGCGACGAACTGGCCGTCACGCAGCAGACGATCGCGAACATGCTCGGCGTGCGCCGCGAAGGCGTGACGGAAGCGGCGGGCAACCTGCAGGAAGCCGGGCTGATCCGGCAGCGCCGCGGCCGCATCACGGTGCTCGACCGCGACGGCCTCGAACATCACGCATGTGAATGCTACAACCTGATTCGCGCGGACTATCGCAGGCTGCTCGGCACGCGCGGGACGGCGAGGCCGACACCGGTTCGGCCCCGCATGCCGGACGCGCATCGCGGGTTCCCGGCACATGGTGCGTGACGATGCAATCGAAGTCCGGTGGGACGAATTCGATGCGGCGTTCTGTGATCGCAGTTACCGACGCCGTGCTCGTGCTGGCAGGCGCGCTTGCCGCGCAGGCGGCATCGGGCCTTGCGTGGCGCGAGCTGTCCGACGCGCAGCGCGGCGCGATCGCGCTGCTGTGCGTGCTGACCGTGGCCTTGCTGCCGCGCTACCTGCGCACCGTGCGCGGCGGCTTGACGCCACACGGCGGTCAGCATGCGCTGACGCAGACGATGGTGGCGCTCGTCTGCGCGAGCGTGCTGACGGTGACCGCCGCGATGTGGATCATGAACCGCGGCGGCACGATCACGACACACTGGATCGTGCGCACGGTGCTGGCCGGCGACGCCGCGTTGCTGCTCGGCCGCGCCGCGCTGCTGGCGCTCGCGCTGACGCGTGACGACCCGCGCGCGCGGCAGCGCCGCGTCGCGGTGGTCGGCGCGACGGCTTACGGGCGTGTCGCGGTCGAGCGGATGCAGCTCGCGCCGCAGGGCCCTTTCGTGGCGGCGTGCGTATTCGACGACGCGCCGGCTGCCTCCGACGGCATCGGCGGCGTGCCGGTGATCGACGACTGGAACGCGTTGCGCGACCGGATTCGACGCGGCGAGATCGACGAGGTATGGCTCACGCTGCCGATGTCGCACGAGTGGCGGATCCAGCGCATCGTCCGCGAGCTGCGCGACGAGTTCGTGGAGCTGCGGCTGTTGCCCGACGTGCGGCAGATGGCGGTGGTCGATCGCTCGGCGACCGACGTGCTCGGCATGCCGGCCATCAACCTCGCGACCACGCCGCGTTCGGCGCCGGAGCTGTGGGCGAAGTTCGCGTTCGACCGGCTCTTTGCGTTCGGCGTGCTGATTCCACTGTTGCCGCTGCTGTCCGTGGTGGCGATCGCGGTCAAGCTGTCGTCGCCGGGGCCCGTGCTGTTCAGGCAGCGCCGCAAGGGCGTCGACGGCCGCGAGTTCGACATCCTCAAATTCAGGACGATGCGCGTGCATCGCGTGCAACCGGGCGTCGTGCGGCAGGCGTCGCGCAACGATTCGCGGATCACGCGCGTCGGTGCGTTCCTGCGGCGTACGTCGCTCGACGAGCTGCCGCAGTTCTTCAACGTGCTGTTCGGGCAGATGTCGGTCGTCGGCCCACGCCCCCATGCGATCGAACACGACAACCTCTACCGGCAACTGATCGACTGCTACATGTACCGCTACCGCGTACGGCCGGGCATCACCGGATGGGCGCAGGTGAACGGCTATCGCGGCGAGACGCGCAAGGTCGAGGCGATGGAAGCGCGCGTGAAGTTCGATCTGTTCTACATGCAGAACTGGAGCTTCTGGTTCGACATGAAGATCATCCTGCTGACGGTCGTGCGCGGCTTCATCGGACGCAACGCATTCTAAGGATCGCCAATCATCCGGGAAGCGGCGTGTTGTGCGATCGAACGTACTGACCGGCGCGCAGGTGACGGACACACTGACGGCACAGCAGCATCCCGCGTAACGGGGTGTCCGGCGGCGCGAAGGCGTGCCGCAGCCATCGGAATGGTCACGATCATGTCAACGTCGATTCGAGAGCGAAGCGCACCGGTACTGCAGGAAGCGCGCGCGGAGCGGGGCACCGGCACGGCCGCGTACACCGCACGGGCGTGCCGGCTCGCAATCAACGGGAAATTCACCGCGCAGCGCATGACGGGCGTTCAGCGCGTGGCATACGAACTGACGGCCGAACTCGCGCGGATCGCGAGCGCCGACGATGCACCGTCGCTCGTCGTGCCGGCCGATCACGATCCGGCGGCCATGCCGGCGGGCGCAAGATCGCAGGCGTCCGGGCGCCGGCACGGCACGCTGTGGGAACAATGGACGCTGCCGCGCACGACGCGCGGCCGGACGTTGCTGAGCCTTTGCAACATTGGCCCGCTGGTCAAGCGCGATCAACTGCTGATGATTCATGACGCGGCGATTTTCGATTTGCCGGCCGGCTATTCGATGGCATTCCGCCTCTGGTACCGCCTGGCGTTCTCGATCATGAAGCGACGTGCGCGCCATATCGTGACGGTCTCGCATTTTTCGCGGGCGCGGCTGGCCGCTCGGCTTGGCGTGCCGCCTGCACGCCTGTCGGTCGTGCCGGGTGCGGTCGATCACATCGACCGCATCGATGCCGATCCCGGCGTGCTGTCTCGCCTGAATCTCGAGACGGACCGCTACGTGCTGTTCGTCGGGTCGCTCGCGCCCGGCAAGAATCTCGTGCGTGCACTGGCTGCGGTCGCGCTGATGCGCGAGTCGCACCCGACGTTGCGCTTCGTGATCGCGGGGGGCGCCAACGCGAAGATTTTCGGCGCACGGGCGGCCGGCCTGCGCGAAGACGACCCGTACGTCACATGGGCCGGCTACGTGACCGACGGCGAGCTGAAGGCGCTGTACGAGCATGCGGGCTGCTTCGTGTTTCCGTCGCTGTACGAAGGATTCGGGTTGCCGCCGCTCGAGGCGATGCGGTGCGGCTGCCCGGTCATCGTGTCGCATGAAGGGGCGCTACCGGAAGTCTGCGGCGGTGCTGCGCTGTATTGCGATGCCTATTCACCGCCGGATATCGCCGCGGCGATCGCCCGCGTGATGGACGATCCCGAACTGCGGGCACGGCTGCGCACGCTGGGTCGCGAGCATGCGCACCGGTACAGCTGGCGGCGCTCGGCGCGCACGTTGCTCGACATCGTCCGTGCCGAAGCTTGACGTGCGATGACGCAACGTCGCGCACGCAGGGGGGAATCCCTCCGGTATCTGCAATAACCCCATTCGACGACGTCGCGATTTCACGTCCGTCCCCCATTCCGCATACTTTTGCGCGCGCCGGACGTCACGCTGATTCCGGTCAACACATGCGTGTTCAATGGGTTTATCCTGCGTCGAATGCGTCCGGCACTTCGTGCTGCCGGGCGCACATCCGGACACGGTGGCAGGCGGTGACGCCGGCCCGCCGCGCACCGGCGCGACACCGCGCGCCGCCATGCTCCGCGCGGAACCCGGAACAGGAGAGACGGCCATGTCGCTCGACCCACAACAACGGCAGACGCTGAAACAGCGGCTGATCGAGAGCGAGCAGACGTTGCGCGCGGAAATCCGCGCGAGCGAAGACCAGCGCGCGTCGGAGTCCTACGCAGACCTCGCCGGCGCGGCGCCGGACGAGGGCGACGAGGCCAATGCGGATCTGTTCGTCGACGTCGACCATGCGTTGATCGGCATGAAACTGACCGAGCTGCGCGCGATCGGCCGCGCCCAGCAGCGGATGCGCGACGGCAGCTACGGCGAGTGCATCGACTGCGACGGCTCGGTCGGCTACGAGCGCCTGCTGGCGCGCCCGGCCGCCGAACGCTGCACGCATTGCCAGTCGATCTACGAGCGGCACTACGCCACGACGCCGCGCGCCTCCCTCTGACGCCGACATCGTCGCCATCACGGTGCTGCACGTGCGGCGCGGCCGGCGTACGATGGTGAACGGGCGCCCGGCGGCGTCAGCATGCGGCGCCGGGCGGGCAGACGCCGTCGCGCACGCGCGCGGCGCCATCCACGTGGAAGGGAGCCACGCCGATCATGCCGATCCACAATGCCGGGTGTGCGGCCGTGTTCGCCGAGATCGCCGACATGCTCGAAATCCAGGGCGCCAATCCGTTCCGGGTGCGTGCCTATCGCAACGCAGCACGGACGATTGCCGACTACGGGCGCGATATCCCGACGATGATCGCGAACGGTGACGATCTCGGGAAGATTCCGTCGATCGGGCCCGATCTCGCGTCGAAGCTGCGCGAGATCGCCGCGACCGGCACCTGCGAGCTTCAGCAAACGCTGCGTCACGCGCTGCCGGGCGCGATCGTCGAACTGCTCGACGTGCCGGGGCTCGGCGCGAAGCGTGTGAAGGCGCTCCATGACGCACTGCACGTCGATTCGCTCGAGCAGCTTCGCGCGGAAGCGAAGAGCGGGCACGTGCGCGAGCTGCCGGGCTTCGGCGCGAAAACCGAAGCGCATCTGCTCGAAGCGATCGACGACCGGCTGAAACGCGAACCTCAACGCTTCCTGCTGCCGGATGCGGCGCACTCGCTGCAGCTGCTGCTCGAACGCCTGCGCGCGCTTGCGGGCGTCGGCAAGGCCGTGCCGGCCGGCAGTTTCCGCCGCCGCCGCGAGACGGTCGGCGATCTCGACATCCTCGTCACCGCACGTGATCCGGTGGCCGTCGCCGACGCGTTCGTCGGCTATGGCGAGGTCGCGCGCGTGCTCGCGCACGGCAAGACGAAGTCGAGCGTCGTGCTCGGCAGCGGGTTGCAGGTCGACCTGCGTGTCGTCGATGCCGATGCGTTCGGCGCGGCGCTCGTCTACTTCACCGGATCGAAGGCGCACAACATCGCATTGCGCAGGATCGCGCAGGCCGGCGGGCTGAAGATCAACGAATACGGCGTGTTTCGCGGCGACGAACGGATTGCCGGCGCGACCGAGGCGTCGGTCTATGCGGCGATCGGGTTGCACGACGTGCCGCCCGAGTTGCGCGAGGATCGCGGCGAGATCGACGCCGCACGCGCGGGCACGCTGCCGGCACTGGTCGAACGCAAGCACGTGCGCGGCGACCTGCATGCGCATACCGACGCGTCGGCCGGCCGCGACAGCCTGCGTGCGATGGCCGACGCGGCACGCGCACGCGGGTTTGCGTACCTGGCCATCACCGACCGCGCGCCGCATGCCGGCGGCAGCCGCAGCGACTTCGACTGGCTTGCCCGGCAGATCGACGAGATCGATCGCCTCAACGCGTCGTTCGACGATTTGGTGCTGCTCAAGGGCGTGGAGGCCGGCATTCGCGAGGATGGCAGCCTCGATGTGCCCGATGCGATGCTCGGCCGGCTCGATCTCGTGGTCGGTGCGGTGCGCGACGGCTTCGAACTGTCGCGCGACGCACAGACCACGCGCATGCTGCGCGCGATGGACCATCCGCATTTCACGATTCTCGCGCACCCGACAGGCCGCGTGCTCGGCGAGCGCGATGCTTGCGAACTCGACGTGCCGCGCGTGATCGCGCACGCCGCGGCGTGCGGTTGCTTCGTCGAACTCGATGCGCAGCCGCGGCGGCTCGACCTGCCGGACGTCTGGTGCCGCGAGGCCGCGAAGGCCGGCGTGCCGGTGGCGATCGGCTCGGATGCGTGCAGTGCGGAAGAACTCGACAATCTGGCGTACGGCGTCGATCAGGCGCGACGCGGCTGGCTCACGCGGCCCGACGTGCTGAACACGCGCACGCTCGCGCAATTGAAGCCGCTGCTTGCACGCACGATGGGAGCGGGCGGCACGTTGAAGCGCAGCGGCGGCACGAAGGGCGCGTGAACGCAGCCGGCGGCGCATGCCGTCGGCTGCTGGCCGGTCATGCATGCGGACACATCATGCCAGGACGCCGGCCGCCGGCACATAGGGCAGGCCGAGCGCCTGCGCGACGGCTTCGTACGTGATGTGTCCGTCGCATACGTTCAGGCCCGCGCGCAGATGCGGATCGTTGATCATCGCCTGCTTCCAGCCCTTGTCGGCGAGCGCGAGCGCATGGGTGAGCGTCGCGTTGTTCAGCGCGAAGGTCGACGTGCGCGCGACTGCGCCGGGCATGTTCGCGACGCAGTAGTGCACGACGCCGTCGACGACGAAGGTCGGGGCCGCGTGCGTCGTCGCATGCGAGGTCTCGAAGCATCCGCCCTGGTCGATCGCGACGTCGACGACGACCGCTCCCGTGCGCATCGTCGCGATCATGTCGCGCGTGACGAGCCGCGGCGCCGATGCGCCCGGCACGAGCACGGCGCCGATCACGACGTCGGCATCGCGCACGGCTTCGTCGATCGTGTGTGCATTCGAGCAGACGGTCGCGATCCGGTTGGCGAAGACGAGGTCGAGCTGGCGCAGCCGGTTCACGTTGGTATCGAGCACGGTGACGCGTGCGCCGAGGCCGACCGCCATCTGCAGGGCGCCGGTGCCCACCACGCCCGCGCCGAGCACGACGACATGCGCGGCCGGCACGCCGGGCACCCCGGCCATCAGCAGGCCACGCCCGCCGCGCGGGCTTTCGAGATGGGTCGCCGCGACCTGGATCGACATGCGCCCGGCCACCTCGCTCATCGGCGCGAGCAGCGGCAGGCCGCCACCCGGGCCCGTTACGGTTTCGTACGCGATGCAGACGGCGCCGGACTTCACGAGCGCGGCCGCCTGGTCGGGATCGGGCGCGAGATGCAGGTACGTGTAGAGGATCTGGCCGCGGCGCAGCATCGCGCATTCCGCCGGCTGCGGCTCCTTGACCTTGATGATCATGTCGGCGCGCGCGAAGACTTCGTCGGCGCCGTCGCAGAGCGAGGCGCCCGCGGCCGTATAGTCGTCGTCGAGCAGGCCGATCGCCGTGCCCGCGCCGCGCTGCACCAATACGCGATGGCCGTGCCGCGTCAGTTCGCGCGCGCCGGCCGGCGTGAGGCCCACGCGATATTCGTGGTTCTTGATCTCTTTCGGCACACCGATCAGCATGAGTCGCCTCCATGGCCTTCGTTATCGTTGTCGTGCAGGTGTGCAACGCGGCGAACGATGCACGTGCGGCCGATCGCGCAGAAGCGTATCGACCGCAGTACTGGAATATCAGGGTAGTAGTGCGCGGAGGGAAGTCAAGCGGTGGGGCTGCGCGTACCGGCGCGCGCACTGCATCGCAACATGCGCTGTCTCGGGTGGCGGCTTGCGACCGGAGGTCGCAATGCACGGGGTGCCGGGTTTCGGTATCGTCACGTGTGGCGCGGATCGAGGCCGCGCGCCGGAACGTTGCCGGCAACCCATCCCGATAACGAGACAACGACACGAGGACATCGACTGACATGACCGGAGCGTATTTCAGCGTGCCGACGCTTTGCGCAATCGCGCTCGTTCACGTCTACTGGGCGTTGGGCGGGCGGCGCGGCAAGGGGGCGGCCATTCCGGAGCAGGACGGCGAGCCGCTGTTGCGGCCGACCGCCATCGGCACGCTCGCGGTCGCGGTGGCGTTGCTGGGCGGCGCGTGCGTGGTTGCCGCGCGTGCCGGCTGGCTGGGGCCGAACGCCTATCCCGGCACGATCTCGTTCGCGGTCGTTGCGTTCGGACTGATCTTCGCGGTGCGGGCCGTCGGCGATTTCCGTTACGTCGGCTTCTTCAAGCGGATTCGCGGGTCGCGTTTCGCACGCATGGACACGCTGTATTACTCGCCGCTTTGCGCGGCGCTCGCGCTGTCCATCGCGTCGATGTTCTGGCCGTGCTGAGCGCGCGTCTCAGCGCGCGGGCCCGTCCATCTCTTTAAGGCATTCCGCCGGCACGGTGTCGGTCAGCCAGACGCCGTTTTCCGCGACGAAGAACGGGTGGCCTTGCCGATGCATGCGCTGCGCATCGACCTCGAGTATCGCGGGCACGCCGTAGCGTGCGCCGACGGCCAGCGCCGTCGGGATGTCCGGCGACAGATGCACGTGATGACGGACGCCGGGTTTCAGCCCTTGCACCCGAATCGAATCCAGGAAGCGCGTCGCCGTGCCGTGATACAGGCGCTCGGGCGGCTGCGCGGTGGGATAGCGGCGCTGCACGACGGGCGTCGAATGGCCTTGTACCGCACGGATGCGACGGCCGTCGTCGGAGAGGGCGAAGCGCTGCTTGTCGTTGGTCGCGCAGACGGTTTCGAGCGTCGCACGATCGAGGTGGAGCCCCTGGCGGGCAGCGCCGGTAAGCAGTGCGTCGATGTCGGCCCAGCCTTCCGGGTCGAGTTGCAGCCCGATCGACTGCGGCGCGTGGCGCAGCAGGTAGCTGAGCGTTCGGCTGATGCCGGTCGCGTCGGTCGCCGGCAGTTCATTCTTCTGGTGTGGTTTCATGAGACGCGGAGGCTACCAGAGCACCGCGCAAAAGGGCACGCCCGGGTACCCCGCGTGGCTGGAAAGAGACAGCCTTCGGCGCAGCTCGCCACACGACAATCGTCTACCTTGACGCCCGCATCAGGCGGTATTCACACGATCCTTGCCGATTCCGGCTCCCGGATTTTTCAATTGTTGCGATTTTCGATGCATTGAATTGCATTGATACGACACTCAATGGAACCGGTTCCATTTATAATTCGCGGCACTTGTCGCCGGACCCGCGAGAGGGTCGTGCACGTCGCGCTTGCTGTCGGCAAACGCGGCGTCTAAGTTGAATGGGGGTCATGAGCGATGAGGGGCAGATGCGGGAAGATGCCGGCATTTGTCAGACGATAAGGCTCGCGAAGAAGCCGATCCGTGCAGCGCAACCTGAATTGGCGCGATGCGCGGCCGCATGAAGGCGCTGCCGTGCATGGCACGGGCGGCGCCTGCAGCGAGGTTGTTCGCAACAGATGAAAGAACAGGACGGCCAGCCGCATGCGGCATGGCTGCCATGCCGGGTATGCCGCATGCGGAGTGCGCGCGTCCGGACCCCGATCCCCAACGATCAACATCCGACCATGTCCACGCCACCTGACAAACCCAACTCGCGCCGCCGTTTCCTGCGCACGTCGGTCGCGCTCGTGCCGATCGCGTCGGTCGCCGGCTGCGACCTGCGTTCGTCGTCGCCTTCCGCGACGACCGGCAACGCGCCCGGTGCATCGGCCAACGCCGAACGCGCGCCGTACAAGCCGACCTTCTTCGATGCGAAGGAATGGGCGTTCGTCCAGGCCGCCGTCGACCGGCTGATTCCGGCCGACGCCGAGGGCCCCGGCGCGCTCGAATCGGGGGTGCCCGAATTCATCGACCGCCAGATGGAGACGCCGTATGCGCACGGCGCCACCTGGTACATGCAGGGGCCGTTCCAGCAAGGCGTGCCCGAGCTCGGCTACCAGCTGAAGCTCGTGCCGCGCGACATCTACCGGCTCGGTATCGCGGCGGTCAACCGTTATTGCGAGAAGACCCACGGCAAGGCGTTCGCGGATCTCGACGCGCCGACGCGCGACACCGTGCTCGGCGCGCTGGAGAAGGGCGGCGCGCAGATCGACGACGTGCCGCCCGGCGTGTTCTTCGGTCAGTTGCTGCAGAACACGCGCGAAGGTTACTTCTGCGATCCGGTGCATGGCGGCAATCACGACATGGCCGCGTGGAAGATGATCGGCTTTCCGGGCGCGCGCGCGGACTTCATGGATTTCGTCAACCAGAACGGCAAGTCGTATCCGTACGGCCCCGTCTCGATAAACGGGGAGCGCAGCTGATGGCCGCAGAGAAAAAACCGCATGTCGATGCGGTGATCGTCGGCTTCGGCTGGACCGGCGCGATTCTCGCGAAGGAACTGACCGAAGCGGGCCTGAACGTGGTCGCGCTCGAGCGCGGCGAGTATCGCGACACCTATCCGGACGGCGCGTATCCGAACACGATCGACGAGCTGACCTACAACATCCGCAAGAAGCTGTTCCTCGACCTGTCGAAGACGACCGTGTCGATCCGCCACGGCCTGCAGGACACCGCGCTGCCGTACCGGCAGCTCGCCGCGTTCCTGCCGGGCGAAGGCGTGGGCGGCGCGGGGCTGCACTGGTCGGGCGTGCATTTCCGGATCACGCCGGAAGAGCTGCGCCTGCGCAGCCACTATGAAGAGCGCTACGGCAGGAAGTTCATCCCCGAAGGGATGACGATCCAGGACACCGGCGTGACCTACGAGGAGCTCGAGCCGCATTTCGACTTCGCCGAGAAGGTGTTCGGCACGTCGGGGCAGGCGTACAAGGTCGGCGGCAAGGTGGTCGGCGACGGCAACGTGTTCGAGGCGAACCGCAGCGACAACTTCCCGCTGCCCGCGCAGCTCAACACGTATTCGGCGCAGCGCTTCTCCGATGCGGCGAAGTCGCTCGGCCTGCATCCGTACCGGCTGCCGTCGGCGAACACGTCGGGGCCGTATACGAACCCGTACGGCGTGCAGATGGGCCCGTGCAACTTCTGCGGCTACTGCAGCGGCTACGCGTGCTACATGTACTCGAAGGCGTCGCCGAACCTGAACATCCTGCCCGCGCTGAAGCAGGCGCCGAACTTCGAGCTGCGCTCGAAGTGCCACGTGCTGCGCGTCGACCTCGACGATACGAAGAAGCGCGCGACGGGCGTGACCTACGTCGACCCGGCCGGGCGTGAAGTGCACCAGCCGGCCGATCTCGTGATCGTGGCCGCGTTCCAGTACCACAACGTGCACCTGCTGCTGCTGTCGGGCATCGGCAAGCCCTACGACCCGATCTCGGGCGAAGGCGTCGTGGGCCGCAATTTCGCGTACCAGAACCTGTCGACGATCAAGGCGTTCTTCGACAAGGACACCTACACGAATCCGTTCATCGGCGCGGGCGGCAACGGCGTCGCGGTGGACGATTTCAACGCGGACAACTTCGACCACGGCCCGCTCGGCTTCGTCGGCGGCTCGCCGTTGTGGGTGAACCAGGCCGGCGTGAAGCCGATCAGCGGCATCGCGACGCCGCCCGGTACGCCGCAGTGGGGCTCGGCGTGGAAGAAGGCGGTCAAGGACAACTACGCGCACACGATCTCGATGGACGCGCACGGCACCAACATGTCGTACCGCGACGTCTATCTCGACCTCGATCCGACCTATCGCGATTCGTACGGCCAGCCGCTGCTGCGGATGACCTTCGACTGGAAGGACAACGACATCAAGATGGCGCAGTACGTGACCGGGCAGATGAAGAAGATCGCGGAGGCGATGGGGCCGAAGGCGATCAGCGTATCGACGCGCGAATTCGGCAAGCACTTCGATTCGCGTGCGTACCAGACGACCCACCTCGTCGGCGGCGCGATCATGGGCACCGACCCGAAGACGAGCGTGCTGAACCGCTACCTGCAGTGCTGGGACGTGCACAACGTGTTCGTGATGGGCGCATCGGCGCTGCCGCAGGGCATCGGCTACAACCCGACCGGGATCATCGCGGCGCTGGCCTACTGGTCGGCACGCGCGATCCGCGAGCAATACCTGAAAAATCCCGCCCCGCTGGTGACCGCATGAAGAGGACGATGAACCACAACGTCGCGCGCCGGATGTCGCGCGCGCTGGCGGCCGGTGCGGCCTGGGCCGCGTTCGGCTTCGCGGGCACGGCGGCGTTCGCACAGCCCGCAGCGCCCGCGGC
>NZ_JAAGPH010000154.1:0-17262 GCF_017104705.1 Burkholderia sp. Se-20373
TCGTCGCCAGCGGGCGGCCGACGAGCGAAACCGCGCCGACATCCTGCAGCGCCCAGCCGAGGCGCGCGGCCGCGAGCGACAGCGACGACGGCGCGGGCAGGACGCGCCATTCGTCGGGGGAAAGCCGGCGCGCGAGCGTGGCGCCGACGCCGAACAGCATCGGGTCGCCGCTGGCGAGCACGCAGACGGGCGACGCGCGCCGCGCCAGCACGCCCGCGAGATCGAACGGCGACGGCCACGCCTCGCGCGCGGCCGGCAGCCGCGCGGGCAGCATGTCGAGATGCCGCTTCGCGCCGACGACGAGCGTCGCGTCGAGCAATGCGCGACGCGCACTGCGTCCGAGCCCCGCGTAACCGTCGTCGCCGATGCCCACTACCGTCAGCCACGCCGTCATGCACCCTTCCCCATCGTTCGATTCCCTACCGTGTGTTGCGATGCGCGGCGGCCGGGCTGCCGCGCGTTGATTCGTCGATGATCCCGATCCGCTCCCGCGCCGTGCGTGTCGCCCGCCCGCCGGTGCGATGCGGCCACGACGTCAGCCGAGCGGCACGCCGACGACGAACGTCAGCAAGGCCAGAACCATCCCGCCGATCGACGCGATCAGCAGCCAGCCGAGCAGCAGCCACATGAGCGAGCGTGCATCGGTTTTCCGGTACAGGAACGTGCCGCCCGCCGCGATCGGCACGCCGAGACCGGCGAGCCCGACATTCTTCGGCCACTCGGCCGATGGCGCAAGCGGGATCAGTATGCACGCGAGCAGCATCCAGGCCGGGATGGCCAGCAGGCCCAGCGCGATGCCCATGCCGAACAGCTCCGTCCTGCCGAGTTTCATCGCGGATGCCGGCGGTCGCCGGTCTAATGCCGAGCCGCCAATCGTACCATTTGCGAGATAGCGCCAAACCGGCTCCGACCGTGTTGCGACGCGGTTGCGGGCTATATCGGCAATCCCGGATCGTCTCGAAAATCGGGTATCCTACGGCCGTTCGTTCGCCGGTGCCCTTCGGGGCCGAAGAGGGAACACAGGGCGCACCATGCGCCGCTGTGGCTGCCCCCGCAACTGTAGACAGCGAGCCGATCTCCCCCTCATGCCACTGGTTCCACCGGGAAGGCCGGGAGCCGGCGCCGACCTGTCAGCCAGGAGACCTGCCGGCCAGAAAGTGCGTGCGTGCCAGTCGGCGTCGGGCGGGGTGTACCGATGCGTTGGCCGCGGCCCGACACTGTCCCGGTACCCCGTTGAGTTCCGCCCCCGTTTCGATTCCTGCGTCGCCCGTCGTGCGCCCGTCGGCCTGTCCGGGGCTCGTGCGCGTGGTCGCGGCCGCCGACGGCGGGCTGTGCCGGATCAAACTGCCGGGCGGCAGGCTCGACGTGCGTCAGGCACGTGCGATCGCCGCCGCCGCGCGCGCCTTCGGCTCCGGCGCGATCGACGCGACCAATCGCGCGAATCTCCAGCTGCGCGGCGTTCGCGACGGCGCGGCCGACGCGCTGACGCGTGCGTTGCTCGAAGCGGGTCTCGGCCCGCCCGTCGACGCCACCTCGAATGCAGACGCCGATGCAGCCGCGCTCGCCGCGAGCGACGACGTGCGCAACGTGCTGCTCAGCCCGCTCGCCGGCCACGACCCAGCCGCGCTCGTCGACAGCCGCGCGCTCGCCGCGCCGCTCTTCGACATGCTGGCGCGCGAGCCCCGCCGCGGCGAGCTGTCGCCGAAATTCTCGATCCAGCTCGACGGCGGCGAATCGGTTGCGGCGCTCGATCATCCTCACGACATCTGGCTGGCCGCGTGGCGTCGCGGCGACGGCGCGGTGCGCGTCGCGGCCGGGCTGGCCGGTTGTCCGCCGGTCGCGCACGATGCCCCACCCGCTTCTGTCGATGTCGCGCCCGATCAAGGCGTCACGCTGGTCCGCGCGCTGCTGCTCGCGTTCCTCGATCTCGCGCCGGCCGACGTCACGCGGATGCGCGCGCTGCTCGCAACATGCGGCGAACGCGCGCTGCTCGAACGCGCGCAGCACTACCTGCCCTTCCCGCTTGCTGCCGATCCGGCGCTTGCCGGCTGGCGTCGCACGTGCACCGACCCGACGCTGCGTTTCGGCGTGCGCCCGTCGCTCGATGCGACGCGCTGCAACGTCGGCGCGCAATTCGTGCTCGGCAGGCTCGATGCCACCCAACTGGAACGGCTCGCCGCGCTGGCCGAGACCGACGGCGACGGCACGCTGTCGATGACGCCATGGCAAGGCGTATTCCTGCATCGCGTATCGCGCGAACGCGCACCGGCCACGCTCGATGCGCTCGCGTCGCTCGGCCTCGTCCGCGCGTCGTCCGATCCGCTGGCGACGCTCGTCGCGTGCACCGGCAGCGCGGGCTGCGCGAAGGCGCGCGCCGACACGAAGCACGACGCCCTCGCGCTCGCCGCCCGCATCGGCCATGCAGTCGACGTGCATCTGACCGGCTGCGAACGCCACTGCGCGCTGCCGCATCCCGCGACGCACACGCTCGTCGCGGTTGCGCCCGCGCACTACGACCTTTACCGGCGCGACGCCGCCGCGGGCCTCGGCGCCCCGCTCGCGCGCCATCTGACGATTGACCAGGCCGCGGCCCGACTGACGGGCGCGCGGCACAGCCAGGACACCACCGATGCTTGACTACATTCGCGACGGGCAGGAAATCTACCGCCAGTCGTTCGCGACGATCCGCGCCGAGGCCGACCTGTCGCAGGTTCCGCCCGACCTCGAGAAACTCGCGGTGCGCGTGATCCATGCGTGCGGGATGGTCGACGTCGTCTACGACTTGCGTTTCTCGGCCGGCGCCGGCACGGCGGGCCGCACGGCGCTCGCCGCCGGCGCGCCGATCCTGTGCGATGCGCGGATGGTCGCCGAAGGCATTACGCGTGCGCGCCTGCCTGCCGACAACCGCGTGATCTGCACGCTCGGCGAGCCCGAGGTGCCCGATCTCGCGCGGCATCTCGGCAACACGCGTTCGGCCGCCGCGCTCGAGCTGTGGCGCCCGCATCTCGCGGGCAGCGTCGTCGTGATCGGCAATGCGCCGACCGCGCTGTTCCACCTGCTCGACATGATCGACGCCGGCGCGCCGCGCCCCGCATTGATCCTCGGTTTCCCGGTGGGCTTCATCGGCGCGGCCGAATCGAAGGCGCTGCTCGACGCCGACAGCCGCGGCGTGCCGTACGTCGCCCTGCTCGGCCGGCGCGGCGGCAGCGCGATGGCGGCGGCGGCGGTCAACGCACTCGCGACGGAGGTCGAATGACGACCGCGCGCGGACGCCTGTTCGGGGTCGGTGTCGGCCCCGGCGATCCCGAACTGATGACGATCAAGGCGCTGCGCGTGCTGCAGGCCGCGCCCGTGGTCGCGTATTTCGTCGCGAAGGGCAAGAAAGGCAATGCGTACGGCATCGTCGAAGCGCACCTCCAGGACGCGCAGACGCAACTGCCGCTCGTCTATCCGGTGACGACCGAGGCCTTGCCGCCGCCGCTGTGCTACGAGACGGTGATCGCCGACTTCTACGACACGGCCGCCGAGATCGTTGCCGCGCACCTCGACGCGGGGCGCGACGTCGCGGTGATCTGCGAAGGCGATCCGTTCTTCTACGGCTCGTACATGTACCTGCACGACCGCCTCGCGCCGCGCTACGACACCGAGGTGATTCCCGGCGTGTGCGCGATGCTCGGGGGCACCGCGGTGCTCGGCCAACCGCTCGTCTATCGCAACCAGAGCCTGTCGGTGCTGTCGGGCGTGCTGCCCGAGCACGAACTGCGCGAACGGCTCGCGCGGGCCGACGCGGCCGTCGTGATGAAGCTCGGCCGCAATTTCGACAAGGTGCGGCGCGTGCTCGACGAGCTGGGGCTCGCGAAGCGTGCGCGGTATGTCGAGCGCGCGACGATGGCGAGCCAGCGCATCGTGCCGCTCGACGAAGTCGACCCGATGGCGTCGCCGTATTTCTCGCTGCTCGTCGTGCCGGGGGAAAAATGGCAAGGATGACGACTCCACCCGCGATCGTGATTCTCGGCGCGGGCGCGCTCGATACCGCGCGGCGCATCCAGGCGCGCTATCCGGGCGCGCGCGTGCATGGCCTCGCATCGCGCGTCGCGGCCGACGTGCCGTTCGACGATCTCGGCGCGCATCTGCGGGAACTCTATGCGCGCGGCCTGCCGATCGTCGCGCTGTGCGCGGCCGGCATCGTGATCCGCTGCCTTGCCGCCTCGCTCGCCGACAAGGGCGTCGAGCCGCCGGTGCTCGCGGTGGCGGAAGACGGCTCGGCGGTCGTGCCGCTGCTCGGCGGGCTCACGGGTGTCAACGTGATCGCGCGAGAGATTGCCGCATGCGTCGGCGTTGCGCCGGCGATCACGACGAGCGGCGAACTGCGTTTCGGCGCGTGCGTGCTCAATCCGCCGGAAGGCTATGCGCTCGCCGATCTCGGCCAGGGCAAGCGCTTCGTGTCCGATCTGCTCGCGGGCGCGTCGACGCGCATCGACGGCGCGGCGCCGTGGCTCGACGATGTCGCGCTGCCGCGCGACGAAGCCGCCGCGCATGCGATCCGCGTGACCCCCGACGCATGGCGCGGTACGCGCGACGAACTCGTGATTCATCCGCGCAGCGTGGTGGTCGGCGTCGATGCGCAGGCTATCCACGCGGATGAAGCGCTTGCCGCACGCATTGAGGCCGTACTCGATTCGCAAGGTCTCGCACGACTGGCGCTCGCGGCCATCGTTGCACCCGCATCGGCAATCGGTGATGCCGTGCTGGAAGAGGCGGCGCACACGCTCGACGTGCCGCTGCGCTTCGTTGATGCCGATACCGATACCGATACCGACGGCGACGCTGACGCGACAGATGCTGCGGCCACCCTGCTCGGCCGCGCGTTGCGCGTCGCGCACGCGCTGCGCGCCACGACGAACGGCATCGCATGCGCGGTCGCGTCGCATCCGGTCGATCCCGCCACGCTCGGCCATGCACGCGGCCGGCTGACGGTGCTCGGTCTCGGCCCGGGCGGTGCTGAATGGCTCACGCCGGCCGCGCGCGCCGCGCTCGCGGACGCGACCGACATCCTCGGCTACACGACCTACGTGAACATGGCCGGCCCGTTCCGCGACGACCAGCGCATGCACGGCACCGACAATCGCGAGGAGATGCAGCGCGCACGCCATGCATTCGAACTCGCGGCCGAAGGCCGGCGCGTCGCGGTCGTGTCGTCGGGCGACCCGGGCGTGTTCGCGATGGCCGCGGCCGTGCTCGAAGCGCTCGATGAAGCGCGCGATCCGCACTGGGCCGCGGTCGACCTGCGCGTGGAACCCGGCATCTCGGCGTCGCTCGCGACGGCCGCGCAGGCCGGTGCGCCGCTCGGTCACGACTTCTGCGCGATTTCGCTGTCGGACAACCTGAAGCCGTGGGACGTGATCGAGACGCGCCTGCGGCACGCGGCGCGGGCCGATCTGGTGATGGCGTTCTACAACCCGATCTCGCGTGCACGGCCGTGGCAGCTCGATCGTGCGCTCGATGCCGTGCGCGAACACCGCAGCGCCGAGACGGTGGTCGTGCTCGGCCGCGACATCGGCCGGCCGGGCGCGACGCTCACGACGACGACGCTCGGCGCACTGCGCAGCGATCAGGTCGACATGCGCACGATGGTGATCGTCGGCTCGTCGACGACGCGCCGTTTCGCGATCGGCAATGCACGCGAGTGGGTCTATACGCCGCGCTGGTATCGCTGAAGCCGGTCAGCGCGACGGTGTGACGCCGCGTGCGTCGGCCTGCGCGGGGCCGGCTGTGCCGTCGGCATGCCAGAACCGGTACACGAGCACGCCGACGATGGCCTGCGCCGCGACCACGAACGCGACGCAGCCGGCCCATCCCCACCGATGCCAGCCGGGCACCGGCAGGATCGAGCCGAGGCTGCCGCCGAAGTAATAGCAGGACAGGTAGATGCCGATCGCCGTCGAGCGCGCGCTCGACGCCGCCTGCGAGATGAACGTGTTGGCCGACGCCTGTTCGACGAACACGGCGGTCGAGCTGAGCGCGAGGCCGGCCAGGATCACCGGCACGTGGTCGGACAGCGTGAGCAGCGCCCCGCCGATTGCGAGCGCGGCCGCGGCAAGCCCCGGCGCGCGCGGGCCGCGATGCCGCGCGAGGCGTCCTGCCAGCGGGGTCACGACCACCGCCACCAGAAACACCGCGTAGATCGCGCCGATCCCGACCGTGCCGAAGTTGAACGGCGCGCGGGCCAGGCGCAGGCCGACGAACGTGAACGTCGCGACCTGCGACGCGAGCACGCATGCACCGATCGCGAACGATGCAAGCAGCGGGCCGCGCGTGACGATGCGCCAGGACGGCCCCGCACCGGTGTCCACATCGTGCTCGACGCGCCGCGCGATCGCGCCGGAAGCCGGCAGGCTCGTGTAGATCGCGACGCCCGTGACGAGACACAGCGCCGCGACGACGTCGAGCGCATGCCGCCAGCCCCAGATCGACGTCATCAGGTTGGTCGCGAAGCGGCCGGCGAAGCCGCCGAGCGTCGTGCCGGCGACGAACAGCGCGCTGATCTCGGCCGACGTGCCGCGATCGAAGCGCTCGGCGATATACGCGATCGACAGCGCGAAAATGAACGGCATGACGAGACCGGCCGCAAAGCGCGCGCCGAGGAACGACGCGAAACCGCCCGCATGCGCGGACCACACGACCGGCAGCGCGACGGCCACCGCCGCGAGCGAGATCGCGACGCGCCGCTCGATGCGCGCGGCCAGCACGCCGACGAACGGCGCGATAATGGCGACGGCCGTCGTGGTGGCGCTTACGCCCTGCCCCGCGCGCTCCGCGCTGACACCGAAGGTGGCCGCGAGTTCGTGCAGGATGCCCTGCGTCGAATACAGATTGAGAAACGCGGCGAAGCCGCAGAGAAAGAACGCGATGCGCGTGGTCCTGTCGTTCATCGGAGCGGCCTGGTGTCGATACCGACAGTCTGACGAGCGCGCCGCGTGCACGCCAATACCGTTTTCATCGCGATTGATACCGGAACGACAACAATGCTCGACCTGCGCCGCCTCCGCTATTTCGTGGTCGTCGCCGACGAACTGCACTTCGGCCGCGCGGCGTTGCGCCTGCGGGTCGCGCAGCCGCCGCTGACGCGTCATATCGCCGCACTCGAAAGCGAGCTCGGCGTCCGGCTGTTCGAGCGTTCGACGCGTGCGGTGCGGCTGACGCCGGAAGGCGCCGCGTTCCTCGACCATGCGCGCCACGTCGTCAGCGCGGCCGCCGAGGCCGAGGCGAGCGCGCGCAAGATCGCGCAGGGCATCGCCGGGCGGATCGTGATCGGCTATGCGAGTTCGATTCCGATGTCCGACACGTTCCCGGACGTGATCCGCGTCGCGAGCCGGACGATGCCCGACGTCGAGCTGGCGTTCCGCGAGGCGGCGACCGCGAGCCAGCGCCAGCAGATCGCGGACGGCACGATGGACATCGGTTTCGGCTGGGCGTGGCACGGTGCGCCGGGCGTGCCGGTGGCATCGCTCGTCGTGTCGCGCGAACCGCTCGTCGCGGCCGTGCCGGCCGGCGATCCGCTCGCGAGCCGTGCGAGCGTCGACGTCGCGGCGCTTGCGCACGCAACCTTCGTCACCTTTCCGCCCGGTTACGGCTCGGCATTGACCGCGGCACTGGACGACCTGTGCGCGCAAGCCGGATTCACGCCGCGGATCGGCGCGACCGCCGCACAAATCACGACGCTCGTGTCGCTGGTGGCCGCCGAGCGCGGCATCGCGATCGTGCCGGGCTTCACGGCCACGCTGCAGCGTCCGGGCGTCGTCTACGTGCCGCTTGCCGGCACGCGCGCGGTCGAGCAGATCGTGTCGTGGAACGAGCCGTTCGCATCGGCGTGCGTCGAGCGCTTCGTCGCACTGGCGCGCTCGCTCGTGCAGCCGCCATCGGCTTGAAGCACGGCGAGCAATACGCGTCGGGCCTCACCCGGTCGATCGGAAAAATCACCCGCGTCACGCATGCCGGAACTGTGTCGAATCGGCAAGATCGTTACGTATCGGGAATCAAATAACAAAAAGAACTCCTGACCATTCACTATTCGACGCGAATCCTCCAAGATGGGCACGCCGTCGGCCGGGCATGCCCGGTCGCCCGACCGGCGGCGATACGCGGGCCAGCGTATCCCTCTTCCACTTGGAGAACACAATGAACAACAATGTGTTGCCGCGTTTCATCCCGCGCGCACTTGCAGCGGGTTGCCTGCTTGCCGTGGCGAGCGTGTCCCAGGGCGCCGGCGTCTATGCGCCCTATGTCGATGTGACGCTCTATCCGACACCGCTCGTCGACCAGATCGGCGTCCGGCAAGGCATCCAGCAGTTCACGCTCGCGTTCGTGGTCGCGGGCAACGGCTGTGTGCCGTCGTGGGGCGGCGTACAGCCGATCGGCAACGGCGCGAGCGGCGGCCTGCTGACCGCGCTGTCGACGTCGATCGCGAGCTATCGCGCGAAAGGCGGCGAAGTCGCCGTGTCGTTCGGCGGTGCGAACGGCACGCCGCTGATGCAGGCGTGCTCGACGGTCCCCGCGCTGGCGAGCGCGTACCAGACCGTGATCGACACGTACGGCCTCACGCACATCGACTTCGACATCGAAGGTGCGTCGCAAACGGACACGGCCGCGGTCGCACGCAACTTCCAGGCGGTCACGCAGCTGCAGGCGAGCTATGCGGTGAAAGGCAAGCCGCTGCACGTCACGCTGACGCTGCCGACGATGCCGACCGGGCTCACGCAGGACGGCCTGAACGTCGTCAATGCGGCGATCTCGAACAAGACCGCGTTCGATGCGGTGAACGTGATGGCGATGGACTACGGCCCAGCGAACCTCGACATGGGCGCGGCCGCGATCAGTGCCGCGCAGGCGCTCTATTCGCAGCTCGATACGGCCTTCAAGTCGGCCGGCCAGCCGAAGACGAATGCGCAGCTCTGGCAGATGGTCGGCGTCACGCCGATGATCGGCGTGAACGACGTGCAAGGCGAAACCTTCACGCTCGCGAATGCGCAAAGCGTGCTGAACGCGGCGGTCGGCAACGGCTACGGCTTCTTCGGCAACTGGTCGGTCGGCCGCGATCAGGCGTGCCCGTCGGGCGGCACGTATGCGTCGCCGACCTGCTCGGGCGTCGCGCAGCAGCCGTATGCGTTCGCGACGATCTTCAAGCAGCTCGGCGGCAAGTGGGGTGCAGGCGTCACGCAGGATCCGAACTACGGCGGCGGCTCGAACGGCGGCACGCCGCAGCCGGGCGCGCCCTGGGCAGCCGGCCAGGTCTATACGGCCGGCGCGACGGTCACCTACCAGGGCACGACGTACCAGGCGCAATGGTGGACGCAGGGCGACGTGCCCGGCCAGGCCGCCGTGTGGAAGGCGGTCGGCGGCGGCACCGCCACGTGGTCGGCCACCACCGCGTATTCAGGCGGCACCTGCGTGATGTACCAGGGCGCGAAATACTGCGCGAAATGGTGGACGCAAGGCGACAACCCGAGTGCGGGCGGCGTGTGGGTGAAGTCGTGATGCGGCGTGGCGGCCGGCGCTAGGCGCGCGGCCTGCGCATCCGGGGCCGTTCACGGCGATCGCCCTACGGGATCGCCGGCGGACGGCCCGCTGGGCGGCCGCGCCCTGCCCGTTTTCAGCCGCGCGCGTGCTCGGCCAGCAGCGTGGCCTTCGCGTCGACGAGCAGCGCCGCATGCCGCTCGCGATGCTGGCGAATCCGCTCGGTCGGCCCGACCACCGACAGCCCGTACCAGTCGCCGTCGAGCGTCAGCGCGACCGCAATGGCCGACAGCTCGGGCGCGCTCTCGCCGAAGTTCTCGGTCCAGCCGAGTTCGCGAAACCGGGCGGTTTGCGCGACGAGCGCGGGTAGATCCGCCACCGTCGCATCGGTGAAGCGCTCGAACGGCAACTGCGCGCCGAGCGCGTGCTGCGCGTCGCCGGCCAGTTCCGCGAAAATCGCCTTGCCGATCGAGTTCGCATGCAGCGGGCGCAGTTCGCCCGGCGCGCGTGTGTAGCGGATCGCCTGCTCCGACTCGACGACGTCGAGATACGTGACCGACACACCCTGGATCTTGCCGAGCACGGCCGTCTCGCGGCTCGCGTCGCGCAGCGCGACGAGATGCGGATGGACGATGTCGACGACCGGGTCGGTCGCGTCGATCGCGGCGGCGAGCGTCTGCAGGCGGCGTGTCGGATAGTAGCCGCCGCGCTTGCGCACTTCGTACAGGTAGCCGCGGCTCACGAGCGTGCGCGCCATCGCGAGGCAGCTCGACGCCGGCACATTGAGCAGGCGCGCGAGTTCGGTGAGCGGCAGCGGCCGCCGTTCGGCGGCGAACAGCTCGAACAGGTCGAGCGTGCGGGCAACGAGTTTGACGTCCATGACGAGTGCTTGAATCGGAACGGGAAATCGCGCACCGGGCCGGCTGCCGGGTCGGACCGGTCAGTACGACTTCGGCAGCCCGAGCACCTTCTCCGCGATGTAGCACAGGATCAGTTGCGGACTCACGGGCGCGAGCCTCGGAATCATACACTCGCGCAGGTAGCGCTCGACATGGTATTCCTTCGCATAGCCCATCCCGCCGTGCGTCGCGACCGCCGTCTGGCAGGCCTGGAACGCGGCTTCCGCGCCGAGGTATTTCGCGGCGTTGGCCTCCGCGCCGCACGACTGCCCCGCGTCGTAGCGTGTCGCTGCCTTCATCACCATCAGCCACGCGGCCTCGAGCTGCATCCACGCCTGCGCGAGCGGATGCTGGATCGACTGGTTCTGCCCGATCGGCCGGCCGAACACGACGCGCTCGCACGCATACTGCGTCGCGCGGCGCAGCGCGGCCTGCCCGAGCCCGATCGCCTCCGCGGCGATCAGGATCCGTTCGGGATTCAGCCCGTGCAGCAGGTAGCGGAAGCCGTCGCCTTCGTTGCCGATCAGGTCGCCCTCCGGCACACGCAGGTCGTCGATGAACAGCATGTTCGAATCGACCGCCTTGCGGCCCATCTTCTCGATCTCGCGCACCTCGACGCGCGAGCGGTCAAGGTCGGTGTAGAACAGGCTCAGCCCGTCGGTCGGCTTCGCGGCCTGGTCGAGCGGTGTCGTGCGCGCGATGATCAGCATCTTGTTCGCGACTTGCGCGGTCGAGATCCAGATCTTGCGCCCGCTCAGCACGTAATGGTCGCCGTCGCGGCGGGCCTGCGTGCTCAGGTGCGTGGTGTCGAGGCCCGCATCGGGTTCCGTCACCGCGAAGCACGCCTTGTCGCGCCCGGCGATCAGCGGCGGCAGGAAGCGCGCCTTCTGCGCGTCGGTGCCGAACACCTGCACCGGATTCAGCCCGAAGATGTTCATGTGGACGGCCGACGCGCCGGACAGGCCGGCGCCCGACGTGCTGATCGTGCGCATCATCAGCGCGGCCTCGGTCATGCCGAGCCCGGCGCCGCCATGGGCCGGGTCCATCGCGATGCCGAGCCAGCCGGCCTCGGCGAGCGCCGCGTGGAAGTCGGCCGGAAACCCGCCCGCGCGATCGCGTTCGAGCCAGTAGTCGTCGCCGAAGCGTGCACAGATTTTCTCGATCGCGCTTTCGATCGCGCGCTGGTCATCGGTCAGGTCGAACTGCATGGCATGCACTCCTGGAAAAGGCCAAGCGGCTACGCCGCTTTCAAGAAGGAAAACGCCCGGCGGCGTCGAGGCTTCCGCTTCGAAGAACTTCCCGTTGCAGGATGGCCCTCTCGGCGCGTTGATACCAAGCGGCCGGTCTCGGGCGCTCACAACGGAAACACGCCCACGATCACCGCGGCGAACACCATCAGCACGGTGGCGGCGAACAGGAACGGAATCGTGAATTTCTGGTGCTCGGCGAGCTCGACGCCGGTCAGGCCGACGATCAGGAACGTCGCGGGCGTGAGCGGGCTGACCGGAAAGCCCGTCGTCATCTGGCCGAGCAGCGCGGCCTGCGCCATCTGGATCGGCGGCACGCCGAGCAGCTTCGCGCTTTCCGCGAGCACCGGCAGCACGCCGAAGTAGAACGAATCGGGGTCGAACAGCAGGCTGAGCGGCATCGACAGCAGCCCGAGCACGAACGGCATGTGGCGCGCATGCTCGACCGGCACGTGCGCGACGACCACGTCCGCCATCGCCTTCAGCATGCCCGTGCCGGACATGATGCCGGTGAACGCGCCGGCCGCGAGCAGCACGCTCGCCATCATCAGCGCGGCCTTGGCATGCGCGTCGATCCGCTCGCGCTGGGCCTGCACGTCCGGGTAGTTGATCACGAGCGCGGCGACCGTGCCGAGCATGAACATCACCATCGGGTCGACGATGCCCGCCACGAGCGTGACGAGCACGACGAGCGTCAGCGCGAGATTGATCCGGAAGCGTTCCGGCCGGCGCAATGCGCGCTCGGCGTCGGTCAGCGCGCGCGGCGTGATCGCGAGCGACGCCGCGCCGGCACGATCGAGCCCGAGCCGCTTCGCCTCGCGCACGCCGAGCACGTAGGCGGTGCCGAACACGAATACCAGCCCGACGATCTGCACCGGAATCATCGGCATGAAGATCGCGGAGCCGGGAAGGTGCAGCGCCGCCGATGCGCGCAGCATCGGCCCGACCCACGGCAGGAAATTGACGCCGGCCGCCATCGACGCGACGCACGCGAGGATGCGGCGATCCATCCCGAGCCGCGTATAGAGCGGCATCATCGCGGGCAGCGTGACGAGAAACGTGACGGCGCCCGAGCCGTCGAGATGGATCAGCAGCGCGAGCAGCGCCGAGCCCATCACGATACGCGGCGGATGGCAGCCGATCACGCGCAGCACGCCTGCGATGATCGGATCGAGCATCCCGGCATCGGTGAGGATTCCGAAAAAAAGAATCGCAAAAACGAACATTCCGGCGATCGGGCCGATGTTCTGTACGCCGTGCACGATGAACTTGCCGGTCGCGAGCCCGAACCCGGCCGCGAGCGACGCGGCCACCGGCACGACGATCAGCGCGACGAGCGGCGACAGCCGCTTCGTGATGATCAGGCCGAACAGCGCGACGATGGCGATCGCGCCGATCCATGCAAGCATGATGCGTCTCCTCTTCAGCCGGTGCGCGCGTCGTCGCCCGGCGTGGTGTTCGAGTGGCCGTGCGGCGCCGTCGGGCGCGCGGCACGGCCGGCGGCCGCGATGCGGGTCAGTCCCGGTGCGTGTCGTGGGCGCGGTCGTCAGCGTTGGCCGCGGCGTCGGCGAACACCTGCGCCGCGTGTTCGTTCAGCGCGGGCGGCGGCCGACGGTACGTGGCCGGCGTGCGGCCGAGCTTGATCGGCGACGCGATGCCGCGATGCCGGCCCAGCTCGACCTTCATCCGCCGATGCGCGACATGCGGGTGGTCGAGCGCCGCATCGAGCCCGAGCACCGGCGCGCACGGCACGCCGCGGCGCATCAGTTGCTCGGCGAGCGCCGCGCCGTCGTGTCCGGCCAGCGCCGTTTCGAGCAGCGTGCGCAGCGCGGCGCGGTTCGCGCTGCGCGCGCGGTTGTCCGCGAAACGCGGATCGTCGAGCCAGTCGCGCGTGCCGAGCACGTCGCACAGCCCCGCGAACTGCCCGTTGTTGCCGACCGCCAGGAAGATGTCGACGCTCGCCGTCGGAAAGCTGTCGTACGGCGTGATGTTCGGATGTGCGTTGCCGGTGCGCACGGGTGCTTTTCCAGAATGGAAGAAGTTCGGCGTATGCGGATGCAGGATCGACAGCGCGCAGTCGAACAGCGTCGATTCGACGAACTGGCCGCGGCCGCTCGTGTCGCGCTCGCGCAGCGCCATCAGCACGCCGAGCGCCGCGTTCAGCCCGGTGACGAGATCGACGATCGGCACGCCGACCCGCAGCGGCGCGCCGCCGGCCTCGCCATTGACGCTCATCAGCCCCGCAAGCGCCTGCACGGCCGCGTCGTAGCCGGGCAGCCCGCCGAGCGGGCCGTCCGCGCCGAAGCCCGACACGCGGCAATGGACGAGGCGCGGAAACCGCGCATGCAGCGCGTCGAAGCCGAGCCCCCAGCGCTCCATCGTGCCGATCTTGAAGTTCTCGACGATCGCGTCCGCGTGGTCGAGCAGGCCGAGCAGCCGCTCGCGGTCGGCCGGCTGCGTCAGGTCGAGCGCGATACCGAGCTTGTTGCGGTTCACGCCGAGGAAGTACGACGCGGTATCGCCGTCGAACGGCGGGCCCCAGGTGCGCGTCTCGTCGCCGGACGGCGGTTCGACCTTGATCACTTCCGCGCCGTGGTCGGCCAGGATCTGCGTCGCATACGGGCCACCCAGCACCCGCGACAGATCGATGATGCGCAATCCCGCCAGCGCGCCCTGCTGCTCGTGTTCCGCCATGCGTCCCGCTCCTGGTTCCGGTTGATCGGACGGCCGGTCCCGGCAGCCCGGCGCGTGAGCGCGAGCTTCCGGATTCGGCCAATAATTCTTGTGTGTGAATTTATATTCACATTCAGGAAATTCGTTGTCAAGCCCGGCGGCACCCTGACGCGAAGCGGAAGACCCCGCCGTGCGCAAGTCGGGGCGACACCGAACACGGGCCGGTTGCGGTGGCATCCCGCCTTTGGCTAAGCTGGCGGGCAATCTTCATCTCAAAAAATCGGACGGATCATTCATGAAACGGATGCTGCTGGCGGCCTTCATGCTGGCGTCGACGCTGGGCGTCGGACATGCGCAAACCCAGACGTTCCACTTCGGCGAAGGACAGACCGGGATGCCGGGTGGCGCGCCGCAGTCGGCGTCGCCGACCGCCCGGCCCGCGCCCGCGCGTCGGCACGTCACGCCGCCGCCGTCCCACCATCGGCGTGCCGTTCACAAGCGTCGCCAGTCGCGCCACGCGAAGCCCACGCGCAGCGGGATCTATACGCACGCATGACCCGGCGGTGGTCCCGCGCAGGCATGCATGGAACTGTCATGAACGGCGGCTAAGATCGGTGCGGCTGCCTGTACGCCGTTGCGGCTGCCGCCGGGTCACGCGCCGTCGACACGCATTTTCTCCACGATTCAGCACCTGCTTTACCGACCATGAGTACCGGGCTGGACACTCTCGCCGTCATCAAGGAACGCGCCACGATCGTGTGCCGTCAGCGCAGCAGCGTGCTGCTGGTCGCCCGCACCGCGTCGCGCTGGTCGCTGCCGGGCGGCACGATCCGGCGCGGCGAGACGCCGCTCGATGCGGCACTGCGGGAGCTTGCCGAGGAAACGCGGCTGGAGGGGCTCGCGCTCGACTACGCGGTGCAGTTCGGCGGGCTGACGAAGCTCCATCACGTGTTCGTGGCCGACGTGCCGGCGCACCTGACGCCGCGCGCGAGCAACGAGATCGCCCGCTGCAAGTGGTTCACCGTCGACCGGCTCGACACGCTGCATGCGAGCGTGCCGACGCGCAAGATCATCGAGCTGCTGCGTCTCGACTGCTTCTCGGCGATCGCGAACGGCCGGCTGCGCTGACGTCCCCATCACCCGCGCCGGTCATGCGCGCAGCAACGGGCCGGCCTTGCGTTCGAGCAACGTGACAAGTTCCGGCTGCATGTAGGCGTACCGGTCGGGAATATCGAGGCACACGATCTTCTTGTCCCGCAGATGCGCACCGAATTGCGCTGCCAGCCGCGCCTTGTGCGCCCGTTCCATCACGAATACGACATCGGCCCAGTCGAGCTGCTCGGCGGACACGTGCGTGTCCGCATCCGGCGCGAGGCCCGCGGAGTCGGTTTCGACGCCAGGCCATGCGGCGAACACCGCTTCGGCCGTCGGGCTGCGCAGCCGGTTGCGGCTGCAGATGAAGAGCGCCCGCGTCATGTCGCTTCGCGGTTGCCCGGCGCCTGCCCGCTCAACCTTGCGGAATCGTGCCCGGCCGGACGTACGCGAGCATGTGCGGCACGTAGTCGGCCTTGCCGAGTTCGACGCCGTGGTGACGCAGGATCGCGTACGCGGTGATCGCGTGGAAGTAGAACTGCGGCAGCGCCCAGTCACGCGCGTACTGTTCGCCCGTCATGTCGAACGCAATTCCGTTCGGCATCTCGAGCGCGATCGGCCGCGCGGCAGCGCCGTCGAGCGCATCCGGCGCGAGGTCGCCGAGAAACGTGAGCGTGCCGGCGATGATCGCCTGCGCATCGGCGAGCGTGCCGGGCTGCGCATCCGCATGCCACCCTGCCTCGCGCAATGCGAGCAGCGCGGCCGGCAGCGGTTCGCCGCGCAGCCGGTGGACGGGCTCCATCGCCTGGAAGCACGAGAAGCGCACCTGCGCCGCGAGCGGATACATGTCGGGCGCCAGCTTCAGCGACATCGCCGCGTCGGGCGCGTCGCCCGCGGCCTGGCGGTGTGCGGCAGCCTTGTCGAGCCACGCGGACTGCGCGCGCAGCATCTGGGTGAAGGTCGGAACGAGAAGTTGAGTCGGTGACACGCGTGCGCTCCTATGCTGTGTTGTGGTTTGCGCCACGATAGCAGCGTAGGGACAAACCTGCATCCTCGCAGGGGCAACGAGCACGATTGAACGCGGATTCGGTGATGCAGCGCATGGCGCGCAGGTGTCGCCCCACGCAGGGCGATCACGACGCGCGGCCGCCGCGACACAACCTCAAGGCTTGCCCTGTCGCGCCAGGAACCGGTCGAACTGCGCGGCGAACGCCTTGCCGTCGCGTGCGCTGAACGGCGCCGGCCCGCCCGTGTCGATCCCCGCGCTGCGCAACTGATCCATCATCGCGCGCGTCGACAGGCGTTCCTCGATGTTCTCGCGGCTGAACCAGTTGCCGCGCGGGTCGAGCGCATGCGCGCCCTTGTCGAGCACGGCGGCGGCCAGCGGAATGTCGGCGGTGATCACGAGGTCGCCCGCTTCCGCCAGCTCGACGATGCGCGCATCGGCCACGTCGAAACCGGCCGGCACCTGCACCGCCTTGATGAACGGCGACGGCGGCGTACGCAGAAACTGGTTCGCGACCAGCGTCACGCAGATTTCTGCACGACGCGCGGCGCGAAACAGCATGTCCTTGATGACGGCGGGACACGCGTCGGCATCGACCAGTACTTGCATGGCGGGTTGTTCCAATGGGTTGAAGCAGAAGCGGCGATCATAGCGCACCGCCGGCCGGCCCTCAGCCGGCGCGGCCCGTGCACAGCGCGTCGGCCGTCACCCACCGTGCGCCCCACGCGTCGGCCAGCCGCGCGCCCTGCCCGATCCGGACGGCCGCGTCGTCGAAGTCGACGAACACGACGTGATCGGCCGCCGCGGGTTTCGCGGGCGTCTCGCGCGTGCG
>NZ_JAAGPH010000014.1:0-86214 GCF_017104705.1 Burkholderia sp. Se-20373
CCGCAGCAGCAGCAGCCGGTTCGACCGGCCTGCCGCCGGATGCGGCACGACGTCGCCCGCCGCAGCCCACGCCGGCGCGTGCACCGCTCTATGCCTGGACGGAAAAGCCCGCCGCGCCGATCACGCCGGCGCCGAGCGTGCACGACACGCTGCGCTCGATCGAAGCCAGCACCGCACAGTGGGCGACGCTGGGCGGTGCGCAGGACGATGCCAGGCACGCGGCGGCGGCAACCGTGGCCGCTGTGGCCGCGACGGCGGCCGGCATGACGGCGCCGGCAACAGCGGCCGTGCCGACCGGGATCGCCTCCACGGCTCATGGCCTCGCGGCGCATGACGCCAGTGCGCCGCTCGCCTACGATCCGGCGCCAACGTACGACGACAACGCACCGATCGTGCTCGATGCGTTCAATCCGGCAGCCCCCGCTGTCCATGCACCCGTCGCCGATGCGGGCGCCGTGGCGTTCGACGCCGCCGCACCGCACGCGTTGTCGAATACCGGTAGCGACGATGCCGCGTTCCCGCATCACGCCGATGACGAGATCCGGCACGCCGGCGATGTCGCCGCCGCTGCCGCACCGGCATCGGGAATCTCGCCCGCGCCGACGTTCGACGCGCCCATCGACCTCGCGCCGTGGGAGGACCTCGCCAGCCGACCGGTTTCCGCGTTCGATGCATCCGCCTGGAACCCGGTCGCCGAATCATCGACCGGCATGACGGGATCGGAACCGGCCCATGCCGCCTTCGCGCAACCTGGGACCGATGCGGTTCACGACCTCGCCGCGAGCACCACGTCGGCATCCCTCGATACCGACGACGAGTACACGGCGCATCCGGCTCCTGAAATCGATCGCACGGCATCGGCCAGCGTGCCGCAGGGCATCGCCAATGCGCACGCCGACGTGAAGCCCACCGGGAACAGCGCGCCGTTCGCGGCCCTCCCCGCTTCGCCGATCGCCGAAACGACACCGCGCGCAAGTGCCGAAACCAGGCCGTTTGCAGCGGCGGCGCCGGCCGCATCGAGTGCCGCACTGGAAGCTGCCAAATCGGACGCGGTGGAACCTGCAGCGCCGCTGGCGGCAATCGCTCACGGCACCGCACCGGCGACAGCATGGACGTGGACGCCTTCGACGGCGCAACCGGCCCCGACGAATACACCTGTCACCGCGGAATTGCCGAAATCGCCGGTTGCCGCTCAACCGTTTGCCGATCCGCAAACGGCTTTTGCAAGCACTGCGTCGCCGCTCGTCGGCACCGCGCACGGTTCGACCGCGCAAGCGCCTGCATCCGCCTCGGGCATTGCGCCTGTCGCCATTTCCGCTTCGTCGGATGGTGTGATCGACACGGCATCCGGTTCGCTGACTCAACCGGCTGCGTCGACCGTTGCCGCCGTTCCGTCGGCATCTCCGATCGACGTAACCGGTACGGCGTCGACCTCGCTTTCGCAACCAACCGCGTCGGCATCGACCGTTGCGCACACGACTTACGGTTCGTTCCCCCGCGCATCAACACCCCCATCGCCCGCTGCGCCCGCCGTGACGCCGTCGACGGCCAGCCCGACGGCCGCGGCATCCGGTTCGAGCACCCCGGTGGTCGTGCCCTCGACGCCCGTGGATGTCGTGTCCGGCTCGGTCGCGGCTCCATCCGCCGCGCCTGCCCCGACGCATCCGGCCACCCCATCAACCTCGTCGACCGGTACGACATTCGGCACATTCGCCCCCTCCGGCGCAATCGCATCGCAGCCGGTCGCAGGCCTGCCCGTGCCGCCCGCCCCTGCCGCCACGACGGCAACGTCCTCCGGCGCGGTCGCGCCGATCACCACCGCCGCGGCCACCCCAGCGCAACCGATCGCCAGCTCGCCCGTTGCTCCGGCCGGCTCGCTGACGTCCTTCGGCGCAACCACTGCGGCGTTGGCTCCGTCGATCGCTTCCGCGCCCGCAGCGGTCGAAGCCTCGACGTTCGCCCCCGCGGGCGCCGCCACTTCGTCGCCGGCAAGCTGGTCCGTGTCGAATGTCTCCGCGGCACCGTTCGCCACTTCGCCCGTGGCACCGCCGCAACCCGCGGCGACAATCCCCGGCGCGAGCGTGTCCGCACCGGCGATCGCCCCTGCCCTGCCGACCGAAGCAACCACCCCGGCAACCGAACCGGCCGCACCTGCCGCAGCCGGCTCGCCCGCCCCCGACACCCCCGCGCGCCAGCCGCGCCCGAACGCATTCGAATTCCACGCACCCGCGTCGTTCAGCGTCGAACTGCCGACGCTCGACCTGCTCGAGCCCGCGTCCGCGTCCGGCGACATCGAAACGATCACCGACGAACACCTCGCGCAAACCGCGCAGGTGATCGAACAGCGGCTGCAGGAATTCAAGGTGCCGGTGACGGTGGTCGGCGCGTCCGCCGGCCCGGTGATCACGCGCTTCGAGATCGAACCCGCGCTCGGCGTGCGCGGCAGCCAGATCGTCGGGCTGATGAAGGACCTGTCGCGCGGCCTCGGCCTCACGTCGATCCGCGTCGTCGAGACGATTCCCGGCAAGACCTGCATGGGCCTCGAACTGCCGAACGCGAAGCGCCAGATGATCCGCCTGTCGGAAATTCTCGAGTCGCGCCCGTACCAGCACTCGGCGTCGCAGCTGACGATCGCGATGGGCAAGGACATCACCGGCCACCCGGTCGTCACCGATCTCGCGAAGGCGCCGCACATGCTCGTCGCGGGCACGACGGGCTCGGGCAAGTCGGTCGCGATCAACGCGATGATCCTGTCGCTGCTGTACAAGGCGACACCCGAGGACGTGCGACTGATCATGATCGACCCGAAGATGCTGGAGCTGTCGGTCTACGAAGGCATCCCGCACCTGCTCGCGCCGGTCGTCACCGACATGAAGCTCGCGGCGAACGCACTGAACTGGTGCGTCGGCGAGATGGAGAAACGCTACCGGCTGATGTCGGCCGTCGGCGTGCGCAACCTCGCGGGCTTCAACCAGAAGATTCGCGATGCCGAGGCGAAGGAAAAGAAGATCGGCAACCCGTTCTCGCTGACGCCCGAGGATCCGGAGCCGCTGTCGACGCTGCCGCTGATCGTCGTCGTGATCGACGAGCTGGCCGACCTGATGATGGTCGCCGGCAAGAAGATCGAGGAACTGATCGCCCGCCTCGCGCAGAAGGCGCGTGCGGCCGGCATCCACCTGATCCTCGCGACGCAGCGTCCGTCCGTCGACGTGATCACGGGGCTGATCAAGGCGAACATCCCGACGCGCGTCGCGTTCCAGGTGTCGTCGAAGATCGACTCGCGCACGATTCTCGACCAGATGGGCGCCGAATCGCTGCTCGGGATGGGCGACATGCTGTTCCTGCCGCCGGGCACCGGTTATCCGCAACGCGTGCACGGCGCGTTCGTCGCGGACGAAGAAGTGCACCGGGTCGTCGAGTACCTGAAGCAGTTCGGCGAGCCGCAGTACGAGGAAGGGATCCTCGACGGCCCGACCGCCGACGGCGCGACGCAGGACCTGTTCGGCGATGCGCCGGACGCGGAAGCCGATCCGCTGTACGACGAAGCCGTCGCGTTCGTCGTGCGCACGCGGCGCGCGTCGATCTCGTCGGTGCAGCGGCAGTTGCGCATCGGCTATAACCGCGCCGCGCGCCTCGTCGAGCAGATGGAGGCGGCCGGGCTCGTGTCGCCGATGGGCATCAACGGCAGCCGCGAGGTACTCGTGCCGGCCGCGGCCGACTGAACGTGGCGGCCGGGCGGCCGCCGTCAGCCGATACGGGCGCGCCGGGAAACCGGCGGCCCCGACAAACGAAGGGCGCTGCATCGGCAGCGCCCTTTTTCATTTACAGCACCGGCACCAGCTTGAAGTCGACCGGCTTGCCGACCGCCACCTTCTGCGGATTCGGGCCGAGCTGCCCGGTTTCGGCATTGCGGCTGAACACGTAGAACGTATCGCTGTCCTGGTTGCCGACGATCAGCCACTTGCCGGTCGGATCGATCAGGAACTCGCGCGGCGTCTTGCCGAGGCTCGACTGGCGGCCGACCTGCTTCAACCGGCCGTCGACCTGGTTCACCGCGTAGATCACCAGGTCGTTCGCGTCGCCGCGGTTGCTCACGTACAGGAAGCGGCCGTCCGGCGACAGGTGGATCGCGCCGCCGCCGACCTTGCCCTTGAAGCCCGGCGCGGTCATCGACACGGTCTCGACCGGTGTCAGCTTGCCGTCGTGGTAGCCGAACACCTCGACCGACGCGTTGAGCTCGCTCGTCACGTACGCATACCGGCCGTCGGCGCCGAACACCATGTGGCGCGGGCCCGAGCCCGCCTTCACCGGCGTGTAGCGCGTGTCCGTCGGGCTGATCAGCCCGCGGCTGCCGTCCACCGTGTAGCGGTAGCCGTAAATCTTGTCCGCGCCGAGATCCTGCACGAACAGGTAACGGCCGTCCGGCGAAAACACCGTCGAATGCACGTGCGCGCCGTCCTGGCGGCCCTTCACGGGCCCCGTGCCTTCATGGTGCACGGTCAGCGCGGCCTGGTCGACCGCGCCGTCGTCGCGCAGCGGAAACACCGCGAAGCTGCCGCCCGGATCCTTCGCGACCGAATAGTTGGCGGTCACGAGGTACTTGCCGTCGGGCGACAGCGCGAGATAGCAGGGATCGTTCCCTTCCGACGACACGCGGTCGATGAAACTCAGCGCGCCCGTCTTCGCGTCGAAGCGGAACGCGCTGATGCCGCCGCGCGTCGTCGCCGGCCCATCGTCGCCGGGCAGTTCGTTGACCGCATAGACGGTGCGACCGTCGCGGCTCGGCAACAGATACGACGGATTCACGGTCTTCGCCGACGACACGGGCGCGACGTTGCCGGTTTTCGTATCGAAGCGGTAAACATAGATGCCGTCGCTGCCGCCGCCCGTATAGGTGCCGACGAGCAGGTTGTAGACGCCGTCGGCCGGGGCGGGCGATTGCTGCGCAAATGCGTGGGTCGCGGAAAGGGAGAGCACGAGCGCGAAACCTTTCATCCAGTGAGCGAGCCTAAGCGGGAACCCTCGTGTCGAAGCGCGTGCGTCACGCTCGCGTAAACGGTTGGGCATTGAATCCTCCTTGCATCGAGTCGCTTCAAGTGTTGAGATAGGACGAAACGCCGGCCGTTCATGCGCTCCGCCGCCCGGCCGAGTATACGGGGCGCGGTGCCAGCGCGTGAAGCCTTGGCCGCCGTCGTCCGCATTGTGAACTCGAATACCCAAGGATCGCCTGCCCATGCCTGCCCTGATCGAAGACTACGCCCTCGTCGGCGACGGCCACACCGCCGCGCTGATCGCAAAAGACGGCTCCGTCGACTGGCTGTGCTGGCCCCGCTTCGATTCGGGCGCCTGCTTCGCGGCGCTTCTCGGCACCCCCGAGCACGGCCGCTGGCTGCTCGCGCCGGCCGCCGACGCCGCGATCACGCACACGACACGCCGCTATCGCGGCGACACGCTGATTCTCGAAACCGACTACGAAAGCGCCGACGGCGCCGTCACCGTGGTCGACTTCATGCCGCCCGGCAACGGCTGGTCCGAACTGGTGCGGATCGTCGTCGGCCGCCACGGCACGATGAAGATGCGCATGGAGCTCGTGTTGCGCTTCGACTACGGCTTCTCGATCCCGTGGGTCACGCAGCTGACCCGCGAGGACGGCATGAAGGCGATCGCGGGCCCCGACACCGTCGTGCTGCGCACGCCGGTGCCGCTCACCGGCAAGAATCTCCACACGCTCGCGGAATTCACGGTGAGCGCCGACGAGCGCGTGCCGTTCTCGCTCAGCTATGCGGCGTCCCACCTGCGGCTGCCGCCCGCCCGCGATCCGCTGTCGATGCTCGCGCGCACCGAGAACTACTGGCTCGAATGGTCGGGCCGCTGCCAGGTGCAGGGCCGCTACGCGGCCGCCGTGCGCCGCTCGCTGATCACACTGAAGGCGCTCGCGTACGAGCCGACCGGCGGCATCGTCGCGGCGCCGACCACGTCGCTGCCCGAGAAGATCGGCGGCAACCGCAACTGGGACTATCGCTACTGCTGGCTGCGCGACGCGACGATCACGCTGCTCGCGCTGATGCGCGGCGGCTACTACGACGAGGCGCGCGCGTGGCGCACGTGGCTCGGCCGCGTGATGGCCGGCTCGCCCGAGCAGATCCAGATCATGTACGGGATCGCCGGCGAACGCCGGCTGCCGGAAATGGAACTCGACTGGCTGCCCGGCTACCAGGACTCGAAGCCGGTGCGCATCGGCAACGGCGCCGCCAACCAGCTTCAGCTCGACGTGTTCGGCGAGGTGATGGCCGCGCTGCACCTCGCCCGGGTGGGCGGCCTGCAGGCCGACGACACGGTCTGGTCCGTGCAGTGCGCGCTCCTCGACCATCTCGAGAAGATCTGGCAGGAGCCCGACGAAGGCATCTGGGAAACGCGCGGCGGCCGCCGCCATTTCACGTTCTCGAAGGTGATGGCGTGGGTCGCGTTCGACCGCGCGATCAAGTCGGCGGAGATGTTCCGGCTGCCCGGCTCGCTCGACCGCTGGCGTGCGCTGCGCGACCAGATCCATGCCGACGTGTGTACCAACGCGTGGCACGAAAGCAAACGGGCGTTTGCGCAGAGCTACGGCAGCGACGAGCTCGACGCCAGCGTGCTGCTGATGCCGCTGCTCGGCTTCCTGCCGCCGGAAGATCCGCGCATCGTCGGCACGGTCGAGGCGATCGAGCGGGAGTTGCTGCACGACGGGCTCGTGATGCGCTACCGCACGACCGACTACGACGACGGCCTGCCGCCCGGCGAAGGCACGTTTCTCGCGTGCAGCTTCTGGCTGGTCGACAACTATGCGCTGCTGGGCCGGATCGACGACGCGCACCGCCTGTTCAGCCGGCTGCTCGCGCTGTCGAACGACCTCGGGCTGCTCGCGGAGGAGTACGACCCGGTGGCCGGGCGGCTCGTCGGCAACTTCCCGCAGGCGTTCTCGCACGTGGCGCTCGTGCATACCGCGATGAACCTGATGCACCACGAGGACGCAATGGCGCGCGCAGCCGGCCAGCCCGCGCCGGCCGTCGCGACGGGGCGCTGAACGGGGGCGCGAGCGGCTTGGTCAGAGAACGTCAAATCGCAAAACTTTGATGAAAAATCGGGGAAATGTTGCATTGCACCACCCATCGTTGTCCGATATGATCGACGCGATTGTCCGGCTGCAATGCAACATGGCCGGTCGCTGACCCACACGGCACGCCGCGACGCCCCACGCCGCCCTTGCGCACCGTCCCCCACGCGGGAGTAGTCTGCATGCTTTACCAACTGCACGAATTCCAGCGCGCCATGCTGAGCCCGCTGACGGCCTGGGCCCAGGCCGCGTCCAAATCGTTCGCCAATCCGTCCAGCCCGTTCTCGCTGATGCCGGGCGCGACGCGGATGGCCGCCGCGTATGAGCTGATGTACCGGCTCGGCAAGGATTACGAGAAGCCCGAATTCAACATTCATCAGATCGTCAAGGACGGCCACAACATCCCGATCGTCGAGCAGACGATCGTCGAGAAGCCGTTCTGCCGGCTGCTGCGCTTCAAGCGCTATTCGGACGACGCCGACGCCGTCACGCAACTGAAAGACGAACCGGTCGTGCTGGTCTGCGCACCGCTGTCGGGCCACCACTCGACACTGCTGCGCGACACCGTGCGCACGCTGCTGCAGGATCACAAGGTCTACATCACCGACTGGATCGACGCGCGGATGGTGCCGGTCGAGACCGGCCCGTTCCACCTGCACGACTACATCGCGTACATCCAGGAGTTCATCCGTCACATCGGCGCGCGCAACCTGCACGTGATCTCGGTGTGCCAGCCGACGGTGCCGGTGCTCGCGGCGATCTCGCTGATGGCGAGCCGCGGCGAGGACACGCCGCTCACGATGACGATGATGGGCGGCCCGATCGATGCGCGCCGCAGCCCGACGTCGGTGAACTCGCTCGCCACGCAGCACTCGACCGCATGGTTCGAGAACAACGTGATCCACACGGTGCCGGCGAACTATCCGGGCGAAGGCCGCCAGGTGTATCCGGGCTTCCTGCAGCACACGGGCTTTGTTGCGATGAACCCGGAGCGGCACGCGCAATCGCACTGGGATTTCTACCAGAGCCTGCTGCGCGGCGACGAGGACGACGCCGAAGCGCACCGCCGCTTCTATGACGAATACAACGCGGTGCTCGACATGGCCGCCGAGTATTACCTCGAGACGATCCGCGTCGTGTTCCAGGAATTCCGCCTGGCGGAAGGCACGTGGGACGTCGAAGGCGAGCGCGTGCGTCCGCAGGACATCCGGCACACCGCGCTGATGACGATCGAGGGCGAACTCGACGACATCTCGGGCAGCGGCCAGACGCACGTCGCGCACGAGCTGTGCACGGGCATCCCGCAGGACCAGCGCCGCAGCCTGACCGCCGAGAAGTGCGGTCACTACGGGATTTTCTCGGGCCGCCGCTGGCGCACGATCATCTATCCGCAGCTGCGCGATTTCATCCGCGAGCATGCACCGGAGCCGAAGCACGGTGCGACGAAGGATGTGCCGGAAACGCCGGCCGCCAAGACGCTCTCCGCCGTGCCGGCCGCCGACGCACCGGCCGAAACGACGCGCGCCACGGCAGCGAAGCGCGCGAAGGCGCCGGCCAAGGCCGTCGCCCCCGCCAAGGCCGCACCGGCCGCGAAACGCGCCGCCGCCAGCCCGCGCGCAAAAGCTGTGCGCACGCGCAAGGCCGCCTGACGCACCGCGTTCCGACGAAAAAACGCCGCCGTTGCCTGCGCGCGGCGGCGTTTTTACATCGGGCGCCCGATTCAGCGCATCAGCGCCGCAGCAGATAGGCGAGCAGCACTTCGGTGTTCATCCGGACCATCTCCGCGCGCTCGTCGGCGTCGGTGAAGTCGCGGCCGAGCGTCGCGGCGAGCGTGAAGCGGTTCGACACGATGTAGTAGCCGAGCCCCGACAGCGTCACGTAGAAGCGCAGCGGATCGACGTCGGTGCGGAACAGCCCGGCCTTCTGGCCGCGCGTCAGCACATTGCCGAGCTTCGCGACGATCGGCGACATCATCTCGCGGATCCGCGTCGACTTGTGCAGGTAGCGCGCTTCGTGCAGGTTCTCGTTGTTGATGAGCCTGAGCAGTTCCGGATGGTCGCGGTAGTAGTCCCAAACGAAATGCGCGAGCCGCGTGACGGCTTCGACCGGCGCGACGCCGTCGAGATCGAGCTCGCGCTCGGCCTCGGTCAGCGCGGAGAACGCGTGTTCGAGCACCGCCGTGAACAGCTGTTCCTTGCTGCCGAAGTAGTAATAGAGCATGCGCTCGTTGGTTTCGGCCCGGCGCGCGATCTGGTCGACGCGCGCGCCGAACAGCCCTCCACTCGCGAACTCTTCGGCTGCCGCCATCAGGATGCGGCGGCGCGTACCTTCAGGATCTCTTTTGATTTTTGGCTGATTCATGGTGGCGTTTTGCTATGTGAGCCGCTTGATCCGGACCGGCACCCCCACCGCCTTGGCGCCGGCCGCCCTGGAACGGGCGCGCCGCGAACGGCCGCCCTCCTGCTGAGCCCCTGCAAAAAAGCGGTTCGATTATGCGCACAGACGGCGTCCAGCGCAATGCGGGAAATCGGCGATAATCGAGCTTTGGCAAACCTTTTCCGGCCGCGCCCGACGCGGCCGAGAGCCATTCGGCGCCGCTGCGCCCGTTGTCACCGTGACCGATTCCAAAACACTCGCAGATCGCATCGAAGATCTGCTTCCCCAGACGCAATGCACGAAGTGCGGCTATAACGGCTGCCGCCCGTACGCGGAGGCGATCGCCGCCGGCGATGCGAACTACAACCAGTGCCCGCCCGGCGGCGCCGAAGGCATCGCGCGCCTGTCGAGCCTGCTCGGCAAACCGGTGATTCCGCTGAACCCCGTCAACGGCAGCGAGCATCCGCGCGCGGTCGCCTTCATCGACGAAAGCCTGTGCATCGGCTGCACGCTGTGCATGCAGGCGTGCCCGGTCGACGCGATCGTCGGCGCGCCGAAGCAGATGCACACGATCATCGCGTCGCAGTGCACCGGTTGCGACCTGTGCGTGCCGCCCTGCCCGGTCGACTGTATCGCGATGCTGCCGGTGACCGGCGAACGCACCGGCTGGGACGCGTGGTCGCAGGAGCAGGCCGACGCCGCACGCGAGCACCATGACCTGCGGCTCGCGCGCCAGCGCCGCGAACGCGAGGCCGCCGAAGCGCGCGCGGCCGCACGCCGCGCGGCGAGTGCCGCTAAACCGGCTGCGGCACCGGCGGAAACGCCATCCGCCGCGCCGGCCGCCGCCCCCGCGGACGACGCCGACGCGAAGAAGCGCGCGATCATCGCCGCCGCGCTCGAACGTGCGCGCAAGAAGAAGGAAGAGCTGTCCGGGCAAGGCGCCGGGCCGAAGAACACCGAAGGCGTGAGCGCGGCCGTCCAGGCACAGATCGACGCCGCCGAGGCGCGCCGCAAGCGGCTCGCCGAACAGCAGGCCCAGCGCGACGCCGAAGCGGCCGCCGCGAGCGGCAACGACGAACAGAACGATGCAGGCAACGACGGCCCGGATGGCCCGTCCGCCCCGCCCGACCCGAACGCTCCATGAACGCCAGCAAACGACGCGCGATCTACGAAACGCTGCAGAGCCTCAATCCGCATCCGACCACCGAGCTCGAATACTCGACGCCGTTCGAGTTGCTGATCGCCGTGATGCTGTCCGCGCAGGCGACCGACGTATCGGTCAACAAGGCGATGCGGAAGATGTTTCCGGTCGCGAACACCCCGCGACAAATCGTCGCACTCGGTGAAGAGGGCGTCACCGAGTACATCAAGACGATCGGCCTGTACCGGACCAAGGCGAAGAACGTGGTCGCGACGTGCCGGATCCTGCTGGACCGCTACGACGGCGAGGTTCCGGCCGATCGCGAAGCGCTCGAAGGGCTGCCGGGCGTCGGCCGCAAGACCGCGAACGTCGTGCTGAACACCGCGTTCGGCCAGCCGACGATCGCGGTCGACACGCATATCTTCCGCGTCGCGAACCGCACCGGCCTCGCGCCGGGCAAGGACGTGCGCGCCGTCGAGGCCGCGCTCGAGAAGTTCACGCCGAAGGAATTCCTGCAGGACGCGCATCACTGGCTGATCCTGCACGGGCGCTACGTGTGCAAGGCCCGCAAGCCCGAGTGCTGGCACTGCGCGATCGAGCCGCTGTGCGAATTCAGGCCGAAGACGCCGCCGCCGAACGAGTGATACGCCACCGCGGCTGACATGCCGCAGGCCGCCCGGCGCCAGGCGGCCGGGCGCACGATGCGCGCCCCGTCGGCCGTTGATCGGCCGGCAAACCGCAACCACGATCACGCATCGCCACCCGCGCCATCGCCCCGCTTTCCCCCTCCCGGCTACGCGTTGGACGTCGCCGTCGCGTCGTCTGCCGCCGCGCCGCCCGCGCGCACCAGCGCCAGCACGGCAGCCAGAATCGCGACGCCACCCGCCCACTGCAGCGGCGACAGCGCTTCGCCGAACAGCAGCGCCGCAAGCGCGACCGTCACGACCGGTTCGAGCGTCGACAGCATCGACGTGCGCGCGGCCCCGAGCCGTTCGAGCCCGGCAAAGAACGCGAGCATCGCCGCCACCGTCGACACGAGCGCGATCGCGAGCATCGATGCCCAGCCGCCGGCCGTCGCGGGCCAGCGCGGCGGCGCGCCGAACGCGGCGGTCCGCACGACGGCGATCGCCACCAGCGTCGCGGTTGCCGACAGGCAGATGATCGCGGTGGTCGCGAGCGGATCGACGCCGCGCGTCGCCTTCGTCCCGCCGACGATGTACAGCGAATAGATCACCGCAGCAGCCAGCGCGAGCGCGATCCCGAGCGGCTCGCCATGCCCGCCGCCGACCATCAGCGCCGAACCCGCGACGCACAGCACGAGCGCGACGGCCTTCGCGCGCGTGAGGCGCTCACCGAGCCACCACGCGGCCAGCAGCGTGACGAACGCCGGATACAGGTACAGCAGCAACGCGACGAGACTCGCCTGCGCATGCTGCAGCGCGCTGAAATAGCAGAACGACTGCCCGACGTAGCCGAGCGCGCCCATCGCCACGAGCGGCGCGAGCGCGCGCCCGCGCGGCCACGCGACGCGGCGATGCCGTGCAATCGCGGCGAGCACCGCGCCGCCAATCGCGAAACGCACGATCAGCAGCCCGAGCACGTCGACACCGGCCGCATACGCGTAGCGGCCGAAGATCGCCATCGCGCCGAATGCGGCGGCGGACAGCGCGACGTAGAGCGTGCCCTGCAGGGCGGTGGACGACGGGCGGACGGTGGCGGTCATGACGAAACGGGCGCGAGCGGCGTGGCGACGGAAATCGTCGGAGTGTAACGGCGCGGCGGCGGCGAGCCTAGCCCGCGCTTACCCGTTCCCGGTTGCAGGCTCAGGGCGCAGGCGACCGGCCGGCGCCCCGAGCCTGCGCACCTGCTCGCCCGGCGGGCCAACGCACAGCCCGCTCCCGCCCGCCGCCAGCGCCGTCCGCCGACCCGGCGTACAATGCCCGACGCGGCATCACGCCGTCCGAATCACGACGTTTTCCCCACCATGTTCAATCCAAGCCGCGACGAAGTGCGTCGCTTTTTCACCGAGACCTGGCGCAAGCAGCGCGCCGGCGAGATCCTGACGCCGCTGGAAGCGATGGCAGCCGACTGGATCGTCGAGCATCCCGAATACCACGACGAACTCGCCGACGCCGATGGCGCGACCGCGCGCGAGTACACGCCCGAGGAAGGCCGCACGAACCCGTTCCTGCACCTGTCGATGCATCTCGCGATCAGCGAGCAGTTGTCGATCGACCAGCCGCCCGGCATCCGCGCCGCGCACGACAAGCTCGCGGCCAAGCTCGACTCGACTCACGACGCGCAGCACGTGATCATGGAATGCCTCGGCGAGACGATCTGGGAAGCCCAGCGCACGAGCACGCCGCCCGATACCGACGCGTACCTGCAGCGCATCCTGCGTCGCGCATCGCGCGACTGAGCGCCGCGGCGCCGGCGCGCGGACAAAAAAATACCCCGCCTCGGCGGGGTATTTTTGCTGCGCGAGCCCGTCGGGCCCGTCGCACTTACTTCTTGAACACGAGATCGGTTTCTTTCAGCGACTCGATGTAGGCCGCGATGTCCTTCATGTCGCTGACCGACAGGCTCTGCACCTGCGCCTGCATGATCGCGTTGTTGCGACCGAGCAGCGGATTCGTGAGGCCCATCTGGTACTGGCGCATCGCCCACACGAGGTAGTCGGCATGCTGGCCGGCGAGGCGCGGATATTCGGCGTTGATCGGCTTGTTCATCTGCGCGCCGTGGCAGGCGGCGCAGTTGTGCGATTCGACCAGTTCCTTGCCCTTCGTGGTGTCCGCCGCGTGCGCGGTACCGATCGCGAGGCCGGCCGCCAGTGCAACCGCCGCCGTCTTGAATGCGTTGTTCATGAATGCTCCTGTCCCGCCGGTCAGATCGGCGGCGCGCGCTTTACTTGTAGGGATTGTCCTTCGTGTCGGCCTTCTGGACGGCGTAGTACGCCGCCAGATCCGCGATGTCCTGGTCCGTCAGCGAACCGGCGATCGCATTCATCGACGGGAAGTGACGATCCTTCTTGCGATAGGCCTTCAGCGCGTTCTCGAGATATTGCTGGTTCTGGCCGCCGAGGACAGGCACCCGGTAGACCTCCGGGTACGCCGCGCGGTAGTCCTGGATGCCGTGGCAACCGATGCACATGGCGGCCTTGCTCGCCCCGTCCTTCGGGTTGCCGACCACACCGGCCGCCTGCGCGCTGCCCGCGAGCGCCACGAGCGCTGCGACAACGACGTGTTTGCCGACGAATTTGTTCATAGCTCTTGTAACCTAGCTTGAGGGGAAACTGGCGCCGAAGCGGCAACGGCCCGCGCCGTTATGCTTATCAGGTCGCCACGCAGGCCAAAAAAAACGGCCAGATTGTACCGCGTCGGCGGGGAACGCGTCCACAAGGCACCCCGGTTCGCCCCGCCACAGCCCCGCAACGATACGCGGGCGTGGCCCAACCGGACAGCCCTTCTGACTTATACTGGGTTTTTTTCCCCGATTGAGAAGAGCGCCGCCATGCGTTTCGAAGGGTCCTCGCACTACGTCGCCACCGACGATCTGAAGCTCGCGGTCAATGCCGCGCTGACGCTGCAACGCCCGCTGCTGATCAAGGGCGAGCCCGGCACCGGCAAGACCATGCTCGCCGAGGAAGTGGCCGCCGCGCTCGACATGCCGCTGCTGCAGTGGCACATCAAGTCGACCACGAAGGCGCAGCAGGGCCTGTACGAATACGACGCCGTGTCGCGGCTGCGCGATTCGCAGCTCGGCGACGCGCGCGTGAAGGACATCTCGAACTACATCGTCAAGGGCGTGCTGTGGCAGGCGTTCGATGCCGAGCACCCGAGCGTGCTGCTGATCGACGAGATCGACAAGGCCGACATCGAATTCCCGAACGACCTGCTGCGCGAGCTCGACCGGATGGAGTTCCACGTGTACGAAACACGGGAAACGGTTCGCGCGAAGCACCGCCCGCTCGTCATCATCACGTCGAACAACGAGAAGGAGCTGCCCGACGCGTTCCTGCGCCGCTGCTTCTTCCACTACATCCAGTTTCCCGACCCGGCGACGATGCAGAAGATCGTCGCGGTCCATTTCCCGGACATCCGCGAGGAGCTGCTGCGCGCGGCGCTCGAGAGTTTCTTCGAATTGCGCGGCGTGTCGGGCCTGAAGAAGAAGCCGTCGACGTCCGAGCTGCTCGACTGGCTGAAGCTGCTGCTCGCCGAGAACATCCCGGCCGACCAGTTGCGCGGCGTGGATGCGAAGCAGATCGTGCCGCCGCTCGCGGGCGCGCTGCTGAAGAACGAGCAGGACCTGAGCCTGCTTGAACGGCTCGTCTACATGAACCGGCACAACCGGTAATCCTCTCTCACCCGCGAAGGCCCGGCCATGCTGCTCAATTTCTTCTACGCGCTGCGTGCAGCCAAGCTGCCCGTCTCGGTGAAGGAATACCTGACGCTGCTCGAATCGCTGAAGGCCGGGCTGATCTCGCCGTCGATCGACGCGTTCTACTTCCTCGCGCGGATGACGCTCGTCAAGGACGAGCAGTACTTCGACAAGTTCGACCAGGCGTTCGGCGCGTATTTCCACGGCGTGTCCGCGCTGCCGTCCGAAGCGTTCGACATTCCGCTCGACTGGCTCGAGAAGCGCCTCGAGCGCGAGCTGTCGCCGGAAGAGAAGGCGCAGATCGACGCGATGGGCGGGCTCGACAAGCTGATGGAGCGCCTGAAGGCGCTGCTCGACGAGCAGAAGGAGCGCCACGAAGGCGGCAACAAGTGGATCGGCACCGGCGGCACGTCGCCGTTCGGGCACGGCGGCTACAACCCGGAAGGCGTGCGCATCGGCGGCCCGTCGAACGGCAACCGCACCGCGGTGAAGGTATGGGAAGCACGCGCGTATCGCGACTACGACGATTCCGTCGAGATCGGCACGCGCAACATCAAGGTCGCGCTGCGGCGGCTGCGCCGCTTCGCGCGCGAAGGCGCCGCCGAGGAGCTCGACCTGCCCGGCACGATCCGCAGCACCGCCGCGAACGCAGGCTGGCTCGACCTGCGGATGGTGCCCGAGCGCCACAACAACGTGAAGGTGCTGATGCTGCTCGACGTCGGCGGCTCGATGGACGATCACATCAAGCGCACCGAAGAGCTGTTCTCCGCCGCGAAGGCCGAATTCAAGCACCTGGAGTTCTTCTACTTCCACAACTGCGTGTACGACCACCTGTGGAAGAACAACCGCCGCCGCCACTCGGAACGCACCGCGACGTGGGACGTGCTGCACAAGTTCACGCCCGACTACAAGCTGATCGTCGTCGGCGATGCAACGATGAGCCCGTACGAAGTGCTGCAGCCCGGCGGCTCGGTCGAGTACAACAACCCGGAAGCCGGCGCCGTATGGCTGCGCCGCCTCGCCGACCAGTTCCCCCATCATGCATGGCTGAACCCCGAGCCCGAGCGGCTATGGGAATACCGGCAGTCGGTCGCGGTGATCCGCGACCTGCTCGGCCATCGCATGTATCCGCTCACGCTCGCGGGCCTCGAAACCGCGATGCGCGCACTCAGCAAGTAACGCCCCCACCCAGACACGAAGGCCGCGCCCGAGCGGCCTCCCCCCGGAGATAGCATGAACCCCTCGCCCACCGCGAGCGCCAGCCGCGCCGGCGGCCGCCGCTTTTTCGCCGATACGTCCGTCTCGGCCCTCGTCGCCGGCTTCGTCGCGATGATGACGGGCTATACGAGCTCGCTCGTGCTGATGTTCCAGGCCGGCCGCGCCGCCCACCTCACCGATGCGCAGATCTCGTCGTGGATCTGGGCGCTGTCGATCGGCATGGCGCTGACGACGATCGGCCTGTCGCTGCGCTTTCGCGCGCCCGTCGTCGTCGCGTGGTCGACGCCCGGCGCCGCGCTGCTGATCGCATCGCTGCCCGGCGTGCCCTACCCCGAGGCAATCGGCGCATTCGTCGTCTGCGCGGTGCTGCTCACGGCCGTCGGCGTGAGCGGGCTGTTCGACACGCTGATGCGCAAGATTCCGGCCGGCATCGCAGCCGCGCTGCTCGCGGGCATCCTGTTCGAGATCGGCATCGAGATCTTCCGCGCCGCGCAGTTCCAGACCGCGCTCGTGCTCGCGATGTTCTTCACGTACCTGATCGTCAAGCGGCTCGCGCCGCGCTATGCGATCGTCACGACGCTGATCGTCGGCACGGCGGTCGCCGGCGGTCTCGGCCTGCTCGACTTCGGCGGCTTTCACATCGCGTTCGCGAAGCCCGTGTTCACGATGCCCGCGTTCTCGATCGCGTCGATCGTCAGCATCGGCATTCCGCTGTTCGTCGTCGCGATGGCGTCGCAGAACGTGCCGGGCATCGCGGTGCTGCGCGCGGACGGTTATCAGACCCCGTCGTCGCCGCTGATCGCGACCACCGGCCTCGCGTCGCTGCTGCTCGCGCCGTTCGGCTCGCACGGCGTCAACCTCGCGGCGATCACGGCCGCGATCTGCACGGGTCCGGAAGCGCACGAGGATCGCGCGAAACGCTACACGGCCGCCGTGTGGTGCGGCACGTTCTACCTGGTCGCGGGGATCTTCGGCGCGACGATCGCCGCGCTGTTCGCGGCGCTGCCGAAGGCGCTCGTCGTGTCGGTCGCCGCGCTCGCGCTGTTCGGCTCGATCATGAGCGGCCTCGCGAACGCGATGCAGGACGTGAAGCAGCGCGAAGCCGCGCTCGTCACGTTCATGGTCACCGCGTCGGGCCTCACGCTGCTGTCGATCGGCTCGGCATTCTGGGGGCTCGTCGCGGGGATCGTCACGCAGGTGATCCTGACCGCGCGCCGCCCCGCGTAACGCGGCACGGCGCCCGCCGCTGCGGCCTTCGGACACGCTGGAACGTGCCCGACACGAATCGGGCCTAGAATAGCGGATCGGAGGCGGTGCCCGGCGCCGCCTCGCTTCGCCGCCGCGTTCGCGCGGCCCGTGAGAACCCGGCGCCTTGCGCCCTTCTTCCGAATCGCCATGACTACCGCACTCGACCAGCTGAAGCAGTACACGACCGTCGTCGCCGACACGGGCGATTTCCAGCAGCTTGCGCAATACCAGCCGCAGGACGCGACCACGAACCCGTCGCTGATCCTGAAGGCCGTCCAGAAGGATGCGTACAAGCCGATCCTCGAGAAAACCGTCCGCGATCATCGCAACGAAAGCACCGATTTCATCATCGACCGCCTGCTGATCGCATTCGGCACCGAGATCCTGAAGCTGATCCCGGGCCGCGTGTCGACCGAGGTCGACGCGCGTCTGTCGTTCGACACGCAGCGCTCGATCGACAAGGGCCGCGAACTCATCAAGCTGTACGAAGCAGCCGGCATCGGCCGCGAGCGCATCCTGATCAAGCTCGCGTCGACGTGGGAAGGCATCCGCGCGGCCGAAGTGCTGCAGAAGGAAGGGATCAAGTGCAACATGACCCTGCTTTTCTCGCTCGTGCAAGCCGCCGCCTGCGCGGAAGCCGGCGCACAGCTGATCTCGCCGTTCGTCGGCCGCATCTACGACTGGTACAAGAAGCAGGCCGGCGCCGAGTGGAATGAAGAGAAGGACGGCGGCGCGAACGATCCGGGCGTGCAGTCGGTGCGCCGCATCTACACGTACTACAAGACGTTCGACTACACGACCGAAGTGATGGGCGCGAGCTTCCGCACGACCAGCCAGATCACCGAACTGGCCGGCTGCGACCTGCTGACGATCAGTCCCGATTTGCTGCAGAAGCTGCAGGACAGCAACGAAACGGTCACGCGCAAGCTGTCGCCGGAAGCGCTGCAGGACAAGCCCGCCTCGCGCGTCGCGATCGACGAGGCCGCGTTCCGCTTCCAGCTGAACGACGACGCGATGGCGACCGAAAAGCTCGCCGAAGGCATCCGCGTATTCGCCGCCGACGCGGTGAAGCTCGAGAAGCTGATCGACTCGCTGCGCTGAGCCGCTGAGCCGCAACAAGCGTCAGCGGCTGTCAGCAACACTGGCAACAGCCGTCAGCACGCACGCCGCACACGGCCGCGAACGTCATGTTCGCGGCCGTTTTTAATTTTCATTCCATCGTCAAGCACGCGCACTACAATCCACGTCACGGGTGCGTCGGCCGCCTCCCGAGGCGCCCTTTCCCAGTCAGTCTCGCACGACGCCGAACCCGCGCGAATGCGCAGGCCGGCTCCCCACTCCAGGAGACAACGATGCAAGTCCAACCGTACCTGACGTTCTACGGTCGCGCCGACGAAGCCCTTCAGTTCTACGAAAAGGCACTCGGGGCGAAGACGATGTTCAAGATGCACTTCAAGGACGCGCCGCCGAATCCCGACTACACGATTGCGCCGGAGATAGCCGACAAGGTGATGCACGCGAGCTTCACGATCGGCGACTCGATGATCATGTGCTCGGATGGCGACTGCAGCCAGCCCGGCGGCGGCATGCACGCCGGCTATTCGCTGTCGCTGAACCCGGCGACGGTCGAGGAAGGCCAGAAGCTGTTCAATGCGCTCGCCGACGGCGGCGAAGTGACGATGCCGTTCGGCAAGACGTTCTGGGCGCTCGGCTTCGGGATGGCGAAGGATCGCTTCGGCGTGCACTGGATGGTCAACGTCGAGGATCTGTCGCAGCGCGAGAGCCTCGCGGAGCGCGCGCAGGGGTAACGCGAAAAACAAAGCCCGCCACCTTGCCGGTGGCGGGCTTTTTCATTGCGAGGCCGTACAGGCGGCGTCAGCCTTCCACCACGTCGAGATAGTCCTCCGGCCGCGTGCGATCCTCCGCATGCGCCATGCCCATCACGCGCACCAGCACGCTCACCGCCACCGCCACCACCAGGTTCACGACCAGCGACCATACGGCCGCGTAGCCGGGAATCGCGAGGCCGAACAGGTGGATCGTGAAGATCGAGCTGGCGAGCTTCAGCGAGATCGCCATCCACGTGCCGCACACGATGCCGGCCGCCCAGCCGGCCAGCAGGCCGCGATGGTCGAGCACGCGCGTGTACAGGCCGAGCACGATCGCCGGCAGCGTCTGGATGATCCAGATCCCGCCGAGCAGCTGCAGCTGGATCGCGTAGGTCAGCGGCAGCCCGAGGATGAACGCGACGGCGCCGACCTTCACGATCAGCGACACGAGTTTCGCGACGTGCGTTTCCTGCTCGTGCGACATGTTGCGGTTCACGAACTCGCGGTGAATGTTGCGCGTGTACAGGTTCGCGGCCGCGATCGACATGATGGCCGCCGGCACCAGCGCGCCGATGCCGATCGCCGCGAACGCGACGCCGACGAACCACGACGGGAAATACTGGAGGAACAGCGCGGGCACCGCGAAGTTCGGGCCGAAGGCCTTGAAGTACGGCGCGTACTGCGGCATGTCCTTCACGCCCGATGCGAGCGCCATGTAGCCGAGCAGCGCCAGCAGGCCGAGCACGAACGAATACGCGGGCAGCATCGCCATGTTGCGGCGGATCGAGTTGCCCGACGACGACGACAGGATCGCCGTGACCGAGTGCGGATACAGGAACAGCGCGAGCGCCGAGCCGATCGCGAGCGTCGCATACGCGCTGTAGCCGTTCAGGCTCATCGCGTCGGGCGCCTTCAGCAGCAGCTTCCCGGGCGGCACGCTCGCGAAGATGTGCCCGAAGCCGCCGAGCTTCGCAGGAATCACGATGACCGCCGCGGCGATCGTGATGTAGATCAGGATGTCCTTGACGATCGCGATCATCGCGGGCGCGCGCAGGCCCGACGTGTACGTGTACGCGGCGAGGATCGCGAACGCGATGATCAGCGGCAGGTCGCCGACGAAGCCGGTCGTGTCGAAGCCGAGTGCGCCGATCACCACCTCGATACCGACGAGCTGCAACGCGATATACGGCATCGTCGCGACGATGCCCGTGACCGCGATCACGAGCGCGAGCATCCGGCTGCCGTAGCGTGCGTTGACGAAGTCGGCGGCCGTCACGTAGCCGTGCCGCTTCGCGATGCTCCACAGCTTCGGAAACACCACGAACGCGAACGGATAGATCAGGATCGTGTACGGCAGCGCGAAGAAGCCCATCGCGCCGGCGCCGAACACGAGCGCGGGCACCGCGACGAACGTGTAGGCGGTGTAGAGGTCGCCGCCGAGCAGGAACCACGTGACGATCGTGCCGAAGCGGCGGCCGCCGAGGCCCCATTCGTCGAGATGGGCGAGATCGCCGCGCCGCCAGTTCGCGGCCAGGAAACCGATGATCGTGACGCCGATGAACAGCAGCACGAAGACGAAGGTTGCGCCGAGATTCATCGCGCACCTCCCTGCGGGCCGCTCGCCTTCCACGCGTTCTTGGTCTTGAAGTACACGAACGCGGTGATCACCGCGCTAATGAAGACCCAAAGCAGCTGGTACCAGTAGAAAAACGGAAAACCCAACCATTGCGGTTCGATCTTGCTGTACGACGGTACCCAGACCATCGCAATCAGCGGCAGTACCAGCAGCCAGAGCCAGCGCTTGGCGGCCCGGTTGGCGTCGGCATCGTGAGCCATGACGTCTCCTCATCTTTCCCGGTTATCGATCTTGTTGAGCGGGTACGGCGCCGAGAGGAGCGCAAAACGGGTAGGCTGCGGCTCCCCTGGCTTCGCGCCAGTATAGGAGCCGCTCGCACGCGGTCAAGCAGGGGCGAACCCGAGGTGATCCGCCCCTTGTCGCGTGGTTGCACCGGCATGCCGCCGGTGCATGAAGCGTCAGATCGCGAACGCGGTGTCGCGTGCGCCGGTCGTTTCTTTCAAGGCTTTCACCCACTTGCGCGCGGGCAGCTTCAGCGTGTCCTCGATCAGCTTCGCGCGTTCGTCGAGCTGCGCGAACGACACGTCGAGCGCGGGGCCCGAGAACGCGATCGCGATCCGGTTGCCATCATGCACTTCCGGCAGCGCGATCACGCGGTGATCGAACGCCGCGTTCAGGTGCTTCATGTTGCGCACGAAGCTCGGATGATCGCCGAACAGGTTGATCGTCGCGATGCCCGCATCGGCGAGGCAGCCGCGCACCGCGCGGTAGAACGCGACGCTGTCGAGCACGGGGCCGCGTGCGGTCGCGTCGTACAGGTCGATCTGGATCGCGCCCGTCGTGCCGCGGTTGGCCGGGTCGTTGACGAAATCCCACGCGTCGGCTTCATGCACGGCGAGACGTGCATCGTCGGGCGGCAGCGCGAACATCGTGCGCGCGGCAACGATCACGGCCGGGTTCAGCTCGACGGCCTCGACCTTCGCGTGCGACAGGAAGCGGTGCGAGAACTTGGTCAGCGCGCCGGTGCCGAGCCCGAGCTGGACGATCCGCTCTGGCGTTTCCAGGAACAACAGCCACGCCATCATCTGCTGTGCGTATTCGAGCTCGATATGCAGCGGCTTCGAGATCCGCATCGCGCCCTGCACCCATTCGGTACCGAAGTGCAGGAAGCGCACGCCGCCCTCTTCCGAGAACGTGACGGGCGCGAAGCGCGGCTTGCGCGGGGCTTCGAGCACGGGCACGTCGTCGTGTTCGTCGATCTCCGGGCGGCGCTTCATGCGCGGCGGCTGGAGCTTTTCGGGGCCGTTGTATGCGGACGGCTTGCTGCGCTTGGACGCGCGCGCCTCGGCGGACGCGCGCTTGATCAGTCGGGTCATGTGTGAATCTCGCTGGGTGAAGCTGGTTTTAGCGGACGAGAGGATAGCATTGGTGGGAGAACGGAGACCGCGACCCACGCGCGGCCTCGCGTGACGTTGAATCGCGTCGGCGCTACGCTGCATTCGCGGATCACTGGAGAACACATGACGTCGAACGAAAGGAATATCTGGTTTCCGGCCAAACGCTACGGCTGGGGATGGGGCCTGCCGGTGGCCTGGCAAGGGTGGGTCGTGCTGTTGCTGTTCGCGATCGGGATCGTCGCGAGCGCATGGCTCGTGCCACCACGCGAGTCGCCGTTCGCGTATGGCGCCTGCATCGTAGTGCTGGTCACGCTGCTCACCGCGGTGTGCTGGGTAAAGGGCGAGAAGCCGCGGTGGCGATGGGGCAGGGACGATTGAGCTTCGCTCGCCCCGCTGCTGCAACGGCGGGCCGGGAAGAAACACCTGTCCGCCTTCCATCATCGATACGCCGTGACAGCGCTCTGTCGAACGGCTGAATTGTCTCGGGTCCCGCGCAACGCAAGAATGTGACGAATCGGCCCTGCTCGGCAGGTCACATGCGCATTCGCCTTCGCCACGCCCGCATCCGGTACTGAACCGGCGTCACCCGTCGGTGCTGCTCGATCTGCCGACTGCTACCCCTACCACCCCGCCCTGCACGCTCGCGATGCCGCATTTGAGCGGCCGCACGGCGTTCGTGCGCACCGCTTGAAAATATACCCAAATAGGGATAAATTCGTCGATGGATCCATACATCAAACCGCTGTACTGGCTCGGCTCAGCGCGCAAGGATTTGAAAGCGATGCCGCAAGCCGTGCAGGACACGTTCGGCTATGCGCTGTATCTGGCGCAGACGGGACGCAAGCACGATCAGGCCAAGCCGTTGAAAGGATTCGGCTCGGCCGGCGTGCTCGAGATCGTTGAATCGGAAGACAACGGCACGTATCGCGCGGTCTATACGGTGAAGCTCGGCAGCAGCGTGTACGTGCTGCACTGTTTCCAGAAGAAATCGTCGATCGGTATCGCAACACCGAGGCCGGACAGCGATCTCGTCCGCGAACGTCTGAAAGCGGCCGAAGCACACGCACAAGGAGTAAGGCGATGATCGAAATCGAACAGGGCAGCGGCAACGTCTACGCCGATCTCGGCATGCACGATGCCGCCGAAATGCGGGTGAAAGCCCAACTCGCCGCGAAGATCGCGGAAATCATCAAGGCGCGCCAATGGACACAGCAGCACGCGGCCCGGTTGCTCGGCATCACGCAGCCGAAGCTGTCGAACATGCTGCGCGGGCAGTTTCGCGGCGTCAGCGAAACGAAGATGCTCGAATGTCTGGCGAAGCTCGGACGCGACGTGCGCATCGTCGTCGGGCCCGATCGTCAATCGGAAGTCGAAGGGCACATCGAAGTCGTCTTCGCAGCGTGACGGCCGCGCCTGGCCGATCGCGTCGGGAGGCCGATAGCAGATGCCGCAAGGGCCCGATCCTTCAGGAAAGGATTCCACGCCACTGCGCGAGCTTCTGCTCGAACGACAGCATCGCATTCGCCGGGCTCGACGACGGCAGCACGAGCGTGTCGTATCCGGCCTGACCGATCACCTCGGCAAACCGCCCCGCCGTCTTCCCGTTGAAACACACTTTCTTCAGCAACGGCGCATGCTCGCGCAACGACGCGAAGTCGTTCGGCTTCGCATTGCGGATCGCGGAATCGAGACTGCCTTGCCGATGGCACGCATCGAGCACGTCCCAGATGCCGATGCCGTGCTTCAACACGCGCTCGAGCCGCGCGTCATACGCGAGTTCATGCAGCCCCGGCTCGCCGAGCACCGCACCCAACAATCGCCAGAACTGGTTGCGCGGATGCGCGTAATACTGCGCGGCATCAAGCGACGCCTCGCCCGGAAAACTGCCGAGGATCATCGTGTGCGTATTCGCCGCGACGACCGGCGGAAAACCCCGCAACATCACGCGCCTCCGTCCGGGCCGCCCGAGCGCGGCCCGTCGCCGTGCGCATCGAGATGGCGCCACAGCGCCGGCAGCATGCACTCGGTGACCATCAACGGCTTGCCGTGACGCTGGAACACCGAGCGCCGCGCGGCGAACGAATGCGGCGCACGCGCGCCGCCAAGCGCGTGGCTCGCCAGCGCATACAGCGGATGGCCGGCGATCACGCGCCGGCTGACGAGCGCCGAACGCTCGACCTGCGGATCGCTGTACAGCAACTCCGCCAGCGGCCGTGTGCGCAGCCGCCGCATCGCCTGCCACACGCCCTTGCTGGCCGCGAGCGGCGCGATGCTGTGCGCGGCAACATACGGCGTGCCGTCGACCGACAGGATCACCTCGCGCACCCACATCGGTGCGCGCGGCGCACTGGCGAGCGCGTCCGGCTCGTCGAACCACGGGCAGTCGACGGCCTCGCGCGTCACGCGCACGGCCACGCGGCCGAGCCGCGCGAGGTGCGCGGTCAGCGATCCGCCGCGCGTCAGCCAGTCACGCTGATCGAGCGTGCAGCCAGGCCGCGGCGTCTCGCGCCAGCCGGCCAGAGCGCCGTCGAATCGCATCCGCGTGTTCACGCGGCGCGCGACAGCAGCAGCGCGTTGGTCCGCTTCACGAAGCTTGCCGGATCGTCGAGCATGCCGCCTTCGGCCAGCAGCGCCTGATCGAACAGCAGATGGCACCAGTCGCCGAAATCGGCGCTGTCGGCGTTCAACTGCTTCACGAGCGCGTGCTCCGGGTTGATCTCGAGGATCGGCTGCATCGCCGGCGCGTTTTGACCAGCCGCCTTCAGCATGCGCTGCAGGTAGCCGCTCATGTCGTTGTCGTCCGCGACGAGGCACGACGGCGAATCGGTCAGGCGGAACGTGACGCGCACTTCCTTCACCTTGTCGCCGAGCGCTGCCTTCATCTTCTCGACGACCGGCTTGATCGCCTCGCCCGCCTGCTCCTGCGCCTTCTTCTCCTCGTCGTTCAGCTCGCCGAGGTCGAGGTCGCCGCGCGCCACGCTCGCGAGCGGCTTGCCGTCGAATTCGTGCAGGAACGACAACATCCATTCGTCGACGCGGTCGGTCAGCAGCAGCACCTCGACGCCCTTCTTGCGGAACACTTCCAGATGCGGGCTGTTCTTCGCGGCCTGCCACGTATCGGCGGTCACGTAGTAGATCTTGCTCTGCTCGGGCTTCATGCGCGACACGTAGTCGGCGAGCGACACGTCCTGCGCATCGGTGTCGCCGTGCGTCGACGCGAAGCGCAGCAGCTTCGCGATGCGCTCGCGGTTCGCGTGATCCTCGCCAAGGCCTTCCTTCAGCACCTGGCCGAACGCGTTCCAGAACGTCTTGTACTTCTCCTTGCCGGTATCCTCTTCCGCGTTCGCGAGCTCTTCGAGCATCGACAGCGCACGCTTCGTCACGCCCTCGCGGATCGCCTTCACGTCGCGGCTTTCCTGCAGGATTTCACGCGACACGTTCAGCGGCAGGTCGGCCGAATCGACCACGCCCTTCACGAAACGCAGGTATTGCGGCAGCAGCTGCTCGGCGTCGTCCATGATGAACACGCGCTTCACGTACAGCTTCAGGCCGCCGCGATAGTCGCGGTTCCACAGGTCGAACGGCGCGTGCGACGGCACGAACAGCAGTTGCGTGTACTCGCTGCGGCCCTCGACGCGGTTATGCGTCCACGTGAGCGGATCCTGGTGGTCGTGCGCGATGTGCTGGTAGAACTGCGTGTATTGCTCGTCGGTGACGTCGCTCTTCGATCGCGTCCACAGCGCGCTCGCCTGGTTGACGGTCTCGTCCTCGTCCTTCAGGACCATCTCGCCCTTTTCCTGATCCCATTCTTCCTTCTGCATCAGGATCGGCAGCGCGATGTGGTCGGAATACTTCTGGATGATCGACTTCAGGCGGTGCGACGACAGCAGTTCGTCCTCGCCTTCGCGCAGGTGCAGCGTGATCGTCGTGCCGCGCTGCGCGCGCTCGATCGCGTCGATCGTGAAATCGCCCTCGCCCGCGCTTTCCCAGCGCACGGCTTCGCTCGCCGGCAGGCCCGCGCGACGCGTCTCGACGGTGATCCTGTCGGCGACGATGAAGCCCGAGTAGAAACCGACGCCGAACTGGCCGATCAGCGCCGCATCCTTCTGCTGGTCGCCGGACAGTTTCGTGAAGAACTCCTTGGTGCCCGAACGCGCGATCGTGCCGAGGTTCGCGATCGCTTCGTCGCGGCTCATGCCGATGCCGTTGTCGTCGATCGTGATCGTGCGCGCGGCCTTGTCGTAGCCGATGCGGATGCGCAGGTTCGGATCGTTCTCGTACAGCGCGTTGTCCGCGAGCCCTTCGAAACGCAGCTTGTCGGCCGCGTCGGACGCGTTCGACACCAGTTCGCGCAGGAAGATTTCCTTGTTGCTGTAGAGCGAATGGATCATCAGGTGGAGGAGTTGCTTGACCTCTGCCTGAAAGCTCATCGTTTCATGTGCCATGGATGCTGTTTCCTCTTACTTGAACTTGAATGGTGTGGCGCAGGCGCCCCGCCCGCGATGCCGGCCGGCCCGTGAAAGGCGACCGCCCGGCGCTGGCGGTTTGCGCGCGTATCTGGAGGCGGCACGCCCGATTTCAAGGGCGGGCGTGCCGCGCCGCGTCACGATGCGCGGCGCACGGCCGAATCGATATAGCGCGACAGCAGCGCCGGCAGCGCCGGATCGCCGCAGTTCGCGACGTTGAAGCGCATCCACGTGGACGGCGATTGCTGCGGCGAGAACAGGCTGCCCGGCGTCAGCAAAAAACCGGCCTCGTGCGCGACCGCCGCGAGCGCGTCCGAATCGACGCCCGTGTCGGCCCACAGGAACATCCCGGCCGCCGGCATCGTGAACAGGCCGAGCCCCGTGCGCTCGAGCATCCGCGCGGTCTTGTCGCGCACCCCGTCGAGCCGCGCGCGCAGCCGCTCGACGTGGCGCCGGTAATGTCCTTCGGTCAGGATCTTGTAAAGCACGCGCTCGTTGAGCTCGGGCGTCGTCATCCCGACCAGCATCTTCTGGTCGGTGACCGCCTTCGCGATCTCCGGCGCGCACGCGACGTAGCCGACCCGCAGGTTCGCCGCGAGCGTCTTCGAATAGCTGCCGAGGTAGATCACGCGCTTCAACTGGTCGAGGCTCGCGAGGCGCGTGGCCGGATAGCTCGGCGGGCACAGGTCGCCGTACACGTCGTCCTCGACGACGAGGAAGTCGTACGCCTCCGCGAGCTTCAGGATCCGGAACGCCTGCGCGGCCGACAGCGACGTGCCGGTCGGGTTCTGCAGCACCGAATTGAGCACGAGCATCTTCGGTCGCCACATCTGGACGAGCGTTTCGAGCGCGTCGAGATCGGGGCCGTCCGGTGTGTACGGCATCCCGACGAGCTGCGCGCCCTGCGCCGCGAAGCGCCCGAACATCTGGAACCAGGCCGGATCGCCGACGATCACCGCATCGCCGGGTTTCATGTAGATCCGCGCGATCAGGTCGATCGCCTGCGTGATCCCCGACACCAGCACGATCTGTTCGGGCTTCGCGCCGATCTCCACTTCGGCGAGGCGCGTCTGCAGTTGCTGGCGCAGCGGCAGGAAGCCCTGCGCGGTGCCGAAGCCGAGCATCTGCGCGCCGGACTGGCGCCCGAGCGCGCGCAGCGCGCCGGTGATCAGTTCGCCGTCGAGCCAGCGGCCCGGCAGATAGCCGAGACCCGGCCCCTTTTCCGGGCTGACGGTATGCAGCATGTTGCGCAGCAGCCAGACGACGTCGATCGTGTTGTGCACCGGCGCGGCCTCGGCCACGCGTGCGACGCCGTCGGCCGGCTGCGGGCCGGCGGCCGTGCGCTCGCGCACGTAGAAGCCCGAGCCGCGCCGCGAGTCGAGGTAACCCTGTGCGACGAGGCGCTCGTACGCCTCGACGACGGTGAAGCGCGACACGCTCTTGTCGAGCGCGAGCTTGCGGATCGACGGCATCCGCATGCCGGGCCGGAACACGCGTTCGTCGATGCGCCGTCGCGCCCACTGGACAAGCTGGTCGACGAGCGTGAGCGTGGCCGTGTCGTGCGGCACGGGAATCTGGGCGAGTGGGACGGTGGACATGGGCGGCAACTCCAACTGTACCGAAGGCTATCGCGCCGATTGTACCGTTACTGTGCCGGTAGCGACGATTACAGTTGACCGGAATAGCGACCGTGCGGCCACCGTTCCGGCCCCGCCGCATCTGGCACCGTGCCCACCGGCCCGCCTCGCGGCCGGTACGCCGGCCGGTCCGGCCACCGCCCGGCGCATCGCCTGCCCACCATGACACTTTCGCTTCCCGACCGACGTTCATGCCAGCCCGCTCCCTGACACTCGACCATCTCGTGATCGCCGCGCGCACGCTCGACGAAGGCGTCCGCCACGTCGCCGACGCGCTCGGCATCGAACCGGCCGGCGGCGGCCGCCACGCGCTGATGCGGACCCACAATGCGCTGTTCGGCGCGTGGGGCGGGCTCTACCTCGAAGTGATCGCGATCGATCCCGATGCGCCTACGCCGAACGCCGGCGCCGAACCGCCCCGCGCGCGGCTGTTCGGGCTCGACGATCCGGCCATGCACGCGCGGCTTGCGCAAGGCCCGTTTCTCGCGCACTGGGTCGCGCGGGTCGACCGTCCGCGACAGCTTGCGCTGTGGCAAAGCCAGTACCCGGCGCGCATCCCGCCGGTCGTCGCGATGCGGCGCGGCGACCTGAGCTGGGGCCTCACCGTGCCCGACGACGGCACGTTCCCGGCGTGGCAAGGCGCGGGCGACGGCCTCCTGCCGTCGCTGATCCAGTGGGACAGCGCGCGCCACCCGGCCGAATCGTTGCCGGGCGACGGCGTCGCGCTGAAGGCGCTCAAGGGCGCCCACCCGCGCGCGGACGCGCTCCGCGAACAGCTCGACTGGCTCGGCGCCGCCCACCTGCTCGACCTCGACGCCGCCGACGGCCCGCCCGCGCTGGTCGCCGAATTCGACACGCCGCAGGGCGCGCGCACGCTGCGCTGAGCACCCTGCCGCCGCCCTGAACCACACCCCTACCGGCAACACGGAGACACCCACTTCATGAATTCGCGCGAAACTCGGGGCATGCTGCTCGGCCTCATCGGCGTGATGATCTTCAGCCTGACGCTGCCGATGACGCGGATCGTCGTCTCCGAACTCCATCCGCTGCTCAACGGGCTCGGCCGCGCGCTTGCCGCCGCCGTGCCGGCGGGCCTGCTGCTGTGGTGGCGCCGCGAGCCGCTGCCGACCCGCGCGCAGCTGAAGAGCCTCGCGATCACGTCGCTCGGCGTGATCATCGCGTACCCGGTGTTCTCCGCGTGGGCAATGAAAACGGTCCCGGCGTCGCACGGCGCGGTGGTCAACGGGCTGCAGCCGCTGTTCGTCGCGCTGTATGCGGCCTGGCTGTCGCACGAGCGGCCGTCGAAGGCGTTCTGGGCCAGCGCGGTGGCCGGCAGCGCGCTCGTGATCGCGTTCGCGCTGCGCGACGGCGGCGGCACCGTGCAGGCCGGCGACGCGCTGATGCTCGTCGCGGTCGGCATCGGCGCGCTCGGTTATGCGGAAGGCGCGCGGCTCGCGCGCCAGATCGGCGGCTGGCAGGTGATCTGCTGGGCGCTCGTCGTGTCCGCGCCGTTCCTCGTGCTGCCGGTCGGCTGGCTCGCATGGACGCAGCATGCCGCGCATCCGGGCCCGCTCGCGCTGCGCACCTGGCTCGCGTTCGGCTACGTGACCCTCTTTTCGCAATTCATCGGCTTTTTCGCGTGGTACGCGGGGCTCGCGATGGGCGGCATCGCGCGCGTCGGCCAGGTGCAACTGCTGCAGATTTTCTTCACGATTGCTTTTTCCGCGCTGCTGTTCGGCGAAACGGTGACGCCGTCGACGTGGCTGTTCGCGGCCGCGGTGATCGGCACCGTGGTGCTCGGGCGCCGCTCGGCGGTCGCCACCGCCGCGCAACCGGCTCGCGCCGGCTGAACAGCTGCGCCATAATGGACGTTTTGCCTGATCGGTTTTGCCCACCCGGCCGCGAAGGCTCGATCGCGCTCGTGCCTGCCCACCCGGCGGCGTCGACGCGATTTGCCCGAACGACCTTTCTTGACTGACCACGATATCCGAACGAGGAGACTATGAATCCGAGCGACCTGCATCCGCCGCACTGGCAGCTTTCCGAACGCGCACGCAAGCTGACGAGCTCTGCCATCCGCGAAATCCTGAAGGTCACGGAGCGCCCCGAGGTCATCTCGTTCGCCGGCGGCCTGCCCGCCCCTGCCACGTTCCCGGCCGAGCGCATGCGCGCCGCCGCCGATCGCGTGCTGCGCGACGCGCCGGCCGCCGCGCTCCAGTACAGCGCGACCGAAGGCTACCTGCCGCTGCGCGAATGGATCGCCGAGCGCTACAGCGTGCGCGTGTCGCAGGTGCTGATCACGACCGGCTCGCAGCAGGCGCTCGACCTGCTCGGCAAGGCGCTCGTCGATCCGGGCAGCCCGATCCTCGTCGAAACCCCGACCTACCTCGGCGCGCTGCAGTCGTTCTCGCTGTACGAGCCGCGCTACGTGCAGGTGCCGACCGACGAGCAGGGCCTGCTGCCGGACGGCCTGACGCCCGAACTCACGCAAGGCGCGCGCCTCTTGTACGCGCAGCCGAACTTCCAGAACCCGACCGGCCGCCGCCTGCCCGTCGAGCGCCGCCGCGCGCTCGCCGCGTTCGCGCAGTCGAGCCCGTTCCCGGTGCTGGAAGACGATCCGTACGGCGCGCTGAACTACCGCGGCGAGCCGCTGCCGACGATGCTGTCGATGGCGCCCGATCACATCGTGCACCTCGGCACGTTCTCGAAGGTGCTCGCACCGGGCCTGCGGATCGGCTACATCATTGCGCCCGAGGAACTCCACTTCAAGCTCGTGCAGGCCAAGCAGGCCACCGACCTGCACACGCCGACGCTCACGCAGCGCATCGCGCACGAAGTGATCAAGGATGGTTTCCTCGACGAGCACATCCCGACGATCCGCGAGCTGTACAGCGCGCAGTGCGACGCGATGCTCGGCGCGCTCGAGCGCCACATGCCGGAAGGCGTCACGTGGAACCGCCCGGAAGGCGGGATGTTCATCTGGGTGAACCTGCCCGCGCAGATCGACAGCATGAAGCTGCTCGCCACGGCCGTCGACAATCACGTCGCGTTCGTGCCGGGCGCGCCGTTCTTCGCGGACAACGCGCAGCAGAACACGCTGCGCCTGTCGTTCGTGACGGTGCCGCCCGAGAAGATCGAGGAAGGCGTCGCGCGCCTCGGCAAGCTGCTGCGCGAGCGTCTCTGATCCCCTTTTTCCTGTCACGACTCTCTACGAGGAATCGAATCCATGGCTAACGTCTACGACAAGCTGAAGTCGCTCGGCATCGAGCTCCCGACCGCCGGCGCACCGGCCGCCGCCTACGTGATGAGCGCGCAAACCGGCAACACGGTCTTCCTGTCGGGCCACATCGCGAAGAAGGACGGCAAGGTCTGGGCCGGCAAGCTCGGCGCGGATCTACAGACGGAAGACGGCAAGGCCGCCGCCCGCTCGATCGCGATCGACCTGCTCGCGACGCTGCACGCGCACACCGGCGACCTGAACAAGGTCACGCGCATCGTCAAGCTGATGAGCCTCGTCAACTCGACGCTCGACTTCACCGAACAGCACGTCGTGACGAACGGCGCGTCGGAACTGATCGCGGAAGTGTTCGGCGACGCCGGCAAGCACGCGCGCTCGGCATTCGGCGTGGCGCAGATCCCGCTCGGCGCGTGCGTCGAGATCGAGCTGATCGCCGAAGTTGCATAACGAACGCGGCACGATGCCCGGCCGTCTCGTCCGTTTCAAGCAGGTCGACGTGTTCACGTCGGTGCCGTTCAAGGGCAACGCGCTCGCCGTGGTGTTCGACGCCGATGCGCTCGGCGACGACGACATGCTCGCGATCGCCCGCTGGACGAACCTGTCGGAAACGACGTTCGTCTGCACGCCGACCGATCCGGAAGCCGACTACCGCGTCCGGATCTTCACGACGGAGGGCGAACTGCCGTTCGCCGGCCACCCGACGCTGGGCACCGCGCATGCGTTCCTGGAAAGCGGCGCGCGGCCGCGCACGCCGGGCCGGCTGATCCAGCAGTGCGGGGTCGGCCGGGTCGCGCTGCGCGAGCAGGCCGACGGCTGGGCGTTCGCCGCGCCTCCGGCACGCGTCACGCCGCTCGACCGCTCGGACTACGCGGCGCTGGCTGCCGCGTTGCGCAGCGACGCGCTCGATCTGGATGCCGAGCCGTGCGCGGTCGACAACGGCGCGCCATGGCTGGTCGTGCGGCTGAAGTCGGCCGATGCCTGCATCGGCCTGACGCCCGATCCGGCCGCGCTGGCGGCGCTCACGCACCGCTACGGCACGGACGGCGTCGCCGTCTATGCGCCGCACGCCGAAGGCTGCCCCGCGACGTTCGAAATCCGCTGCCTGATGACGGGCGGCAATTTCGGCTTCGGCGAGGATCCCGTCACCGGCAGCGCGAACGCCGCGCTCGCGGGGCTGCTGACGCGGCAGGAACGCCGCCCCGGCCAGTCGTATACGGCCCGCCAGGGGACGGCGATCGGCCGCGACGGCCGCATCTTCGTCAGCTATGACGAAGACGGCACCACGTGGATCGGCGGCCAGGTCGTTACCGTCGTCGACGGCACTTTCCTGTCACCCGCCTGACATTTCGCGATGTGCGATGGCGCCGGCCCGTCCGGCGCCCCCTACGATTCGCCCAACTATCGCAAAAACGTTCCAACCAGTAATATCGGGCCTAATCCGTTGTTTCGGAGGTCTGTCCATGGTTGCGTGTCCCGCGAACGAACAGACGTCGGGACAACCCCAACCAATAGTCAGCCATCCAGACGGATGGCGCACGCGAGCAGGACGCCACCCGCTTCGATGAGCTCCGCCCGGTCCAACCACACGCCGCCGACCCGGCCGCTACGCGCGCCGCGCAAATCGCGCCGGCGTGCGCTATTCGCGATCCCGCTGCTCGGGATGCTGGCGCTCGCGCTGCTGTGGGCCGTGATCATCGCGCGTCTGTCGGTGGAAAAGGACAGCGCGTACAAGGAAGCAGCGGCTTCCGCGGCGATCCTGTCCTCCGCGCTCGAGCAGCATACGGTCAAGGCGATCCACCAGGTCGACCAGATCACCCGCTTCGTCAAGTTCGAATTCGAGAAGTCGCCCGCCCGCTTCAACCTCGCCAGCGCCGTCGAGAAAGGCGTCGTGCCGAGCGATACGCTGATCCAGGTCTCGCTCGTCAACGCGAAGGGCATCCTGTTCGCGAACACGGCCGAGCTGCATCCGCAGCCGATCAACCTGTCCGACCGCGAGCACTTCAAGGTCCACCTCGCGCACAACGACGACCGCCTGTTCATCAGCAAGCCCGTACTCGGCCGCGTGTCGAGCCACTGGACGCTGCAGATGACACGGCGCCTGAACAACCCGGACGGCAGCTTCGCGGGCATCGTCGTCGTGTCGGAAGACCCGAGCTACTTCACCAACGACTTCTACAACAACGCGGCGATCGGCAAGGAAGGCGTGATCGCGGTCGTGTCCGATACCGGCGCGGTGCTCGCGCGGCGCACGGGCTCGGTCAGCAACGCGCCCGGCGCGTTTTCCGCGTCGGGTGTTTACCCGATCGCCGAGCGCGTGACGGGCACGATCATCGACCCGATCGACGGCGTGACGCGCATCGTGTCGTACCGCCACCTCGACGGCTACCCGCTCGCGGTGATGGTCGGGCTGTCGCAAACCGAGGAATTCGCGGACTACTACCACACGCGCAACGTCTACCTGCTGATGACGAGCTTCATCACGCTCGCGATGCTCGCGTTCTTCGGCGTCGCGACGGGCCTGATCGGCAAGCTGCTCGGCCGTGAGCGCGAAATGACGCAGCTCGCCGAATACGACCTGCTCACCGGTCTCGCGAACCGCTATGCGACGCTGCGCGGGCTGCGCAACGACGTGTCGATGCCGGCGAGCCTGTCGCGGCTCGGGCTGCTGTTCATCGATCTCGACAACTTCAAGACCGTCAACGACACGCTCGGCCACAACGCCGGCGACATCGTGCTGCAGATGACCGCGTCGCGCCTGTCCGATGCGGTCGGCGACGAAGGCTCGCTCGCGCGCATCGGCGGCGACGAATTCGTCGTGGTGATGAAGGGCGACGACGTCGAGCGGCGTGCGGTGCGGCTCGCGGAAGCGATCATCCGGATGTTCGGCGAACCGTTCGACGTGCGCGGCAGCTCGTTCGTGCTGCATGCGAGCATCGGCATCGCGCTGCACACGGTGGCGAACGAGAGCGAGATCGACCTGCTGAAGAAGGCCGATCTCGCGATGTACAGCGCGAAGGATGCCGGCAAGAACTGCTACCAGTTCTATGCGCCGCACCTGTCGCACCGCGCCGACCACCTGATGCGCTGGGAGCAGCAACTGCGCGTCGCGCTCGCCGAAGGGCAGCTGTTCCTCGCGTACCAGCCGAAGATCGACCTCACGCACCGCCACATCACCGGCTTCGAGGCGCTCGCGCGTTGGGATCACCCCGAGCACGGGATCATCTCCGCGAACGAATTCATTTCGATCGCCGAATCGACCGGCCTGATCGTGCCGATCGGCGACTTCGTGATCCGCACCGCCTGCGAGCAGATCGCGCGCTGGCGCGACGACGGCCACGACACGCTGACGCTCGCGGTCAACATTTCACCCGTGCAATTCTGGCGCGGCGACCTGATCGAGACGATCTCGCAGGCGCTACAGGACACCGGCATCGATGCGAACCGGCTCGAGATCGAGATTACCGAGACCGCGATGATGGAATATCCGGAGCTCGTGTCCGAGAAGATCGTCGCGCTGAAGAAGCTCGGCATCCGGATCGCACTCGACGATTTCGGCACCGGCTATTCGTCGCTGTCGTACCTGCACCGCTTCTCCGTCGATACGCTGAAGGTCGACCGCTCGTTCGTACAGGCCATCCCGAACGATCGCAGCGTGTGCGTGATGGTGTCGTCGATCGTGCATCTTGCGCGCTCGCTCGGCCTCACCGTCGTCGTCGAAGGCACGGAAACCGAGGAGCAGATCACGTGGCTCGCCGCGCTCGGCGAGATCGAGGCGCAAGGCTTCCTGTTCTCGCGACCGGTGCCGGCCGACGCGATTCCCGCGCTGATCGCACGCTTCGGCGTGCGCGGCGACGCGCCGAACGTGATCGCGCATCGCGCGACCGGCAGCACGGGCGCGTAAGCGCACCGCGGCGCGCGTTGCGCGCGCCGTCACTGTTTCGTTTTCCGATCCAATTGTTTAGTTCATGAACTAGCGTTTTCGCGCATGGCAGTGTCACGGTGCGCGGCGGACAATTGGGAGGGCCAACGTGTCGGCGGGCCGCCGGCATGGCCACACGCGAGAGATCGGGCCCCGCGCTCACACCACCAACATGACTACCGTCGAAATCGAAGCGACCGCTGACATCGAACAGGCGCAGGCGTCCCTGTGGGACCTGTTCAAGGTCGTCGCCAGCATTTCGGCGGTCTCGTGGGGCGGGCTGTCGATGATGGCGCAGCTCGAACGCCACTACGTGGAGCGGCTGAAGCGCATCGAGCCCAACGTCTTCGGCGACCTCGTCGCGCTGGCCTGGCTGGTGCCGGGCCCCGTCGGCTGCAACGTGGCGGTGCAGGTCGGCCAGATCCTGCACGGCCGCATCGGCGCGTGGATCGCCGGCATCGCGAGCGTACTGCCGTTCTCCATCCTGATGACGCTGTTCGCGATCTTCTATCGCACGCCGCTCGTGCGCTCGCTCGCCGCGCCGATGCTGATCAATCACTTCGGGATGGTGCTCGCCGCGCTGATCGGCGTCACGTGGGTCAAGCAGCTGCGCTCGCTCGCGCGCACACGGCGCGAACAACTGATCGCCGCGCTGTCGACGATTCTGCTCGGTTTCGCACATAATCCGGCCGCCTTCGTCGGGATTCTCTTCGCCGCATTCGCGGCCGGCTGGCTCACGGGGCCGCCGCAACGCGACGCGGTCGATTTCACGTTGTCGACCCGCGACCGCAACCTGCTCGTGCTGCTCGGCGTGCTCGTCACGCTGTTCGCGGTGCCGCTGCCCGGCGATTACCAGGCGACGTTGCTGTGGCCGCGTCTCGCCGGCGCCGGCATGACGCTGTTCGGCGGCGGCTTTTCCGCGCTGCCCGTGCTCAAGACGCTGTTCGTCACGCCCGCAACGGGCATCTCCGATCACGACTTCACGCTGGCGTTCGCTCTGTCCCCTGTCTCGCCGGGGCCGTTGCTGAACGTCGTCCCGTTTCTCGGCTACCTGACCGACGGCTGGGTCGGCGCGCTGCTCGCGACGGCCGCGCTGTTCATTCCGTCGGGATGCCTCGTCGTGTTTGCGCAGAACCACCTGTCCCGGCTCAAGCGCCATTCGCGCTTCGAGCACGGAATGCGCCTGCTGCGTGCGGCGACCACGGGTTTTCTCGTCGTCGCCGTCGTGAGGATCCTGTACCGCGAACCCGTCGACCCCGTTTACTGGCTGACCGGCGCCTTCGCGACGCTGTGCTTCGCACGCTTCAAGGTGCCCGTCTATGCCGTGTACGGCACGGTCGCGGTGGCTTGCGGCGTGTGGCTGCTGGCCGCCGCGCGCTGACGGGCGGCGCCCCCCGCCCCGCCGGGTTCTACCGGCATTCGCGCGTCCGGCCCGCCCTCAACCTGCCTGCACCGCGACCCGGCGTGCCATCCAGCGGGCGCGCAACGCGTCGTAAGCGAGGTTGAAGCAGAACGTGTAAGGCAGGAAGAACAGCACGATGCCGAGGTCGAGCAGCAGCGCCTCGACGAGGCTCACGTTCAGCCACCACGCGGCGACCGGCACCACCATCGCGACGAGGCCGAGCTCGAACGTGACCGCATGCGCGATCCGCATGCCGAGCGTGCGGGTCAGCCCCGCGCGACGCTCGAAGCGGTCGAACAGCGTATTGAACACCATGTTCCACGCCATCGCGATCAGCGACACCATCACCGTCAGCACGCCGACGTGCGACACCGGCATGTCGAGCAGCCACGCGCCGATCGGCGCGCACAGCGCGATCGCGACCAGTTCGAACGTCAGTGCATGCAGCAGCCGTTCCGTCACCGTTTTGTTGACCTGTTTCATGATTCCCTCCGATTCGTCTACTTCGTTCATGGCCGCCATTTTGATCGGCGCAACCGTATGAATCCAGTTTGATATCATCGGTTTCACCGATACATCGCCACCAGGAGCACCGCATGCGCCACGCCCCCGAAGCCCTGCTCGCCTTCGCCGAAGCCGCGTTGCTCGGTTCGTTCACGGCCGCCGCGCGAAAGCTCGGCAAGCGCCAGTCGACCGTGTCGGAGGCGATCGCGAACCTCGAGATCGATCTCGGCGTGCAGTTGTTCGACCGCTCGACACGCGCACCGACGCTGACCGATGCAGGGCGTGCGCTGCTGCCGCAGGTGCAGCGCGCACTCGAAGCCGGCGCCGCGATCGACCGGACGGCCGCGCGGCTCGCGCGTGGCGAGGAAGCGCGGCTGACGCTCGTCGTGTCCGATACGTACCAGTCGAAGCGCTACGAGGAAACGTTGATGGCGCTCGAACGGCGCTTTCCGGCGCTCGAGCTCGAATGCCAGATCGCCGAGCACGAAGACGTGCTCGACCTGATCCAGCAGGGGCGCGCGCAGCTCGGGCTGATGGCCGCGCGCGCGGCCTACCCGGCCGATATCGGCGCGGCGACGATCGCCGAAGAGTCGGAAATCGGGCTGTTCGTCGGCCGCACGCACGCGCTCGCCGAATACGGCGACGCCGACGTGCCGCACGCCGCGCTGCGCGACGTACGCGAACTGCGCCTCAATACCTATGTGAAAACGGAAGGCCGCGGCGCCGACGACCGGATCGTCGTCGGCACGCAGCACTGGCTGGCGCCGAGCTACCTGATGCTGCTGGAGATGGCCGTGCTGGGGTTCGGCTGGGCCGAACTGCCGCGCTGGATGGTCGACCACTTCGCGCGCGATCGGCTGTGCGAACTGCGTGCGCGCGGCTGGCCGCGCCGTGTGCGGGTCGATGCGGTCTGGTCGCGCAACCGGCCGCTCGGCCCGGTCGGCTCATGGCTGCTCGATGCGATGCTGGCCGCGTAGCGGCGCTTGCCGGCGCACCCGCGGCTGCGCGCGGGCCGGCCGGCTGCGGTCAATCAGAAACCGCGCGACAACACCGCCGCGCCGATCGTGACGACGCCGAGCACGAGGTTCACGAGCACGAGCAGGCGCACCGTGTTCACCGCGCGCGCGCCGTCCGGCCACTTCTGCGCCTGCACCGCACGGCGGATGCGCGGGAACAGCGCGAACCGGATATGCCCGAAGATCAGCATCATCACGACGCCGAGCCCGGCCATCGCGTGCAGCGACCACGTCGCGTGCGCGCCGCCGAATTGCACGAGCAGGAAGCCGCCGCTCAGCAGGATCACGATCACGGAACCCGAGACCCAGTTGAAGAAGCGGCCGAACACGCCCTCGATCAGCGGCAACCGAAGCTGCGGCGACAGGTCGGACAGCGCCGGACGCAGGCAGAAGTTGGCGAAGACCATCCCGCCCACCCACACGGCGACGGCCAGCAGATGAAGAAACAGCGCGACGGAGACAGCATGGGACATGACGGCAATCCTGTGAGGAGTGGGGTGCGGCGAACGGCCGCGTCGCACGCGGCATCGAGCGACGTTCGACCGGATTGTCGCCGAGCGGTTCAGACCCCAGGCGCGATTTCACATTATTTTGCAAGTTCCGCGTGACAGCGCCACGCTTGCTTACCCGAATCCCCACTCCAAAAGAAAAGGCCGCACGTCCGCCGAAGCGGAGGTGCGGCCCTCGATCGCGGCCGAACCGGGCGATCGAACGTGCGTAGCGTCAGCCGAGCAGCGGACGCAGTTCGCTGACGACCTTGAGCTTCGTGTCCGGCGCGCGGCCCTTGCGGGCGCGCTTGCCGACGTGCGGCGCCAGCCCCGCATACGACAGCGTTTCGTCCATCGCCTTGCCGCCGCGGCCGGTGCCGATCAGCACGACGCCGGCCGGATCGATCGCGAGCGCCTGAACGAGCGTTTCCTTGTCGTCGAGCGCCATCAGGATCACGCCGCGACCGCCGCCGGACAGCGTCTTCATCTCGTCCATCCCGAACACGAGCAGGCGGCCGCCGCTCGACAGGCACGCGACCTGCGTCGCGTTCGGCAGCACGGGCATCGGCGCGAGCGGCACCGCGCCCGCGTCGATCGTCATGAACGCCTTGCCGGCCTTCACGCGGCTCACCATGTCGCCGACCTTCGCGAGGAAGCCGAAGCCGTTGCTCGACGCGAGCAGCAGTTGCTGCTCGGCCGGCGCCGCGAAGTAATGCATCAGGTGCGAGCCCGACTCCAGCTCGATCAGCGACGTGACCGGCACGCCGTCGCCGCGCCCGCCCGGCAGCACCGACACGTCCACCGAGTACACGCGGCCGCTGCTGCCCCATGCGATCAGGCGATCCGGCGTGCGGCACTGGAATGCCGCGTACAGATGGTCGCCGGCCTTGAACGAGAAGCTGGCCGGGTCGAGCCCGTGGCCCTTCAGCGCACGCACCCAGCCCTTCTGCGACACCACCACCGTCACCGGCTCGTCGACCACCTTCGCCTCGAACGTCGCGCGCTTTTCCTGCTGGATCAGCGTGCGGCGATCGTCGCCGTACTGCTTCGCGTCGGCCTCGATCTCCTTGATCATCAGCCGCTTCATCGCGCTTTCGTTCGCGAGCAGTTCCTCGAGCTTCGCCTTTTCGTCGCGCAGCGCCTCGAGTTCCTTCTCGATCTTGATCTTCTCGAGCCGCGCGAGCTGGCGCAGCCGGATTTCGAGAATGTCTTCCGCCTGCCGTTCGCTGAGGCCGAACGCGCTCATCAGCGCGGCCTTCGGCTCGTCCGACTCGCGGATGATGCGGATCACCTCGTCGATGTTCAGGAAGACGATCATCCGCCCTTCGAGGATGTGGATGCGGTCGTCGACCTTCGCGAGACGATGGCGGCACCGGCGCGTCATCGTCAGCTGGCGGAACTTCACCCACTCGTCGAGGATCGTCAGCAGGCCCTTCTGGCCCGGCCGGCCGTCGGCGCCGATCATCACGAGGTTCAGCGTCGCGTTCGACTCGAGGCTCGTGTACGCGAGCAGCGTGTTCACGAATTCCGTCTGGTCGATCGTGCGCGACTTTGGCTCGAACACGAGCCGCACCGCCGCTTCCTTGCCCGACTCGTCGCGCACCGCGTCGAGCAGGTCGAGCATCGCCTTCTTCGTGTTGAGCTGCTCGGGCGTCAGCGTCTTCTTGCCGAGCTTGAGCTTCGGGTTCGTCAGCTCCTCGATTTCCTCGAGCACCTTCTGGCCCGACGTGCTCGGCGGCAGCTCGGTCACGACGAGCTGCCACTGGCCGCGCGCGAGATCCTCGATCTTCCAGCGCGCTCGCACCTTCAGGCTGCCGCGGCCGGTTTCATAGGCCGCCGCGATTTCGGTGTCGCTCGAGATGATCTGCCCGCCGCCCGGGAAATCCGGCCCCGGAATCAGGTTCATCAGCTCCGCGTGCGAGAGCTTCGGATTGCGGATCAGCGCGACCGCCGCGCCCGCGACTTCGCGCAGGTTGTGCGACGGGATTTCGGTCGCGAGGCCGACCGCGATGCCCGACGCGCCGTTCAGCAGCACGAACGGCATGCGGCTCGGCAGTGTCTTCGGCTCCTCGAACGAGCCGTCGTAGTTCGGCATGAAGTCGACCGTGCCCTGGTCGATCTCGTCGAGCAGCAGCTTCGCGATCGGCGTGAGGCGGGCTTCGGTGTATCGCATGGCCGCGGCGCCGTCGCCGTCGCGCGAACCGAAGTTGCCCTGCCCGTCGATCAGCGGGTAGCGCAGCGAGAAATCCTGCGCGAGACGCACCAGTGCGTCGTACGCCGACTGGTCGCCGTGCGGGTGGTATTTACCGAGCACGTCGCCGACCACGCGCGCCGACTTCACCGGCTTCGCGTCCGGGCCGAGGCCCATTTCGTTCATCGCGTAGAGAATCCGGCGCTGCACCGGCTTCTGACCGTCGCAGACGTCAGGCAGCGCGCGGCTCTTCACGACGCTGACCGCGTAGCTGAGATACGCCTGCTCCGCGTAGTTGCCGAGCGTCAGCGCGTCGGCATCCGGTGCATCGGAGCTGGCGAAGAGATCGGAAGTGTTGTCGTCCATCTGAATTCCGTATTCGTAAGTGGCGTAAGGCCGGGCCGGGCGTCATGCCCGGCCGCGCAGGTGTTCGGCTTAGATGTCGGCTTCGACGTCGTTGCCCTTTTCCTCGAGCCAGCCGCGCCGCGCGGCTGCCTCGCCCTTGCCCATCAGCATCGTCATGCGTGCGACGGTCGCCTCGTAGTCGAGCTCGCCGAGCTTCACCGGCATCAGGCGTCGCGTATCGGGGTTCATCGTCGTATCCCACAGCTGCTCGGCGCTCATTTCGCCGAGTCCCTTGAAGCGGCTGATGCTCCATTGCGTCTCGCGCACGCCGTCCTTGCGCAGCTTGTCGAGGATCGCCTCGAGTTCGCCTTCGTCGAGCGCGTAAAGCTTCTGCGCGGCCTTCTTGCCGCGCGCGGGTGCGTCGACGCGGAACAGCGGCGGGCGCGCGACGCATACATGGCCGCGCTCGATCAGTTGCGGGAAATGCTTGAAGAACAGCGTGAGCAGCAGCACCTGGATGTGCGAGCCGTCGACGTCCGCGTCCGACAGGATGCAGATCTTGCCGTAGCGCAGGTTCGACAGGTCGACGCTTTCATCCGGGCTGTGCGGATCGACGCCGATCGCGACCGAGATGTCGTGCACCTCGTTGTTCGCGAACAGGCGGTCGCGCTCGGTTTCCCACGTGTTCAGCACCTTGCCGCGCAGCGGCAGGATCGCCTGGTATTCCTTGTCGCGGCCCATCTTCGCGGAGCCGCCCGCCGAGTCGCCCTCGACCAGGAACAGCTCGTTGCGCGCGATATCTTCCGTCTCGCAATCGGTCAGCTTGCCGGGCAGCACCGCGACGCCCGAGCTCTTGCGCTTCTCGACCTTCTGGCCCGCGCGCGTGCGCGCCTGCGCCTGCTTGATCACGAGTTCGGCGAGTTTCTTGCCGTGCTCGACGTGCTGGTTCAGCCACAGCTCGAGCGCCGGGCGCGAGAACGACGACACGAGCTTCACCGCGTCGCGGCTGTTCAGGCGCTCCTTGATCTGCCCCTGGAACTGCGGATCGAGCACCTTCGCGGACAACACGAACGACACACGCGCGAACACGTCTTCCGCGAGCAGCTTCACGCCCTTCGGCTGCAGGTTGTGCAGTTCGACGAAGCTTTTCACTGCCTGGTAGAGGCCGTCGCGCAGGCCGGATTCGTGCGTGCCGCCGGCCGGCGTCGGGATCAGGTTCACGTACGACTCGCGCACGAGCGAGCCTTCCTCGCTCCATGCGACGACCCACGACGCGCCCTCGCCTTCGGCGAAGGTGTCGTCGCCCGAACGCGAATCGGCAAAGCGCTCGCCTTCGAACAGCGGGATCAGCAGCTCGCTGCCGTTCATTTCGTCGAGCAGGTAGCCGCGCAGGCCGTCTTCATACTTCCACGTCTGGCGCTCGCCCGACTTCTCGTTGACGAGCACGACCTCGACGCCCGGCAGCAGCACGGCCTTCGAGCGCAGCAGGCGCTGCAGCTCGCCGAGCGGCAGGTTCGGCGAATCGAAATACTTCGGATTCGGCCATACCTGCACGCGCGTGCCGGATTTCTTCTCGCCGCGGCCCGCGCCCTGCGTCGCGAGCGGCTTCACCACGTCGCCCTCGGCGAAGCCGAGTTCCGCGATCTTGCCGTCGCGCCAGACCGTCACGTCGAGGCGTGTCGCCAGCGCGTTCGTCACCGACACGCCGACGCCGTGCAGGCCGCCCGAAAACGTGTAGGCGCCGCCCGCGGCCTTGTCGAACTTGCCGCCCGCGTGCAGGCGCGTGAATACGATCTCGACGACCGGCACGCCCTCTTCCGGGTGCATGCCGAACGGGATGCCGCGACCGTCGTCCTCGACCGAGACCGACTGGTCGGCGTGCAGCGTGACCGTGATCTGCTTGCCGTAGCCGCCGAGCGCCTCGTCGGACGCGTTGTCGATGACTTCCTGGATGATGTGCAGCGGATTCTCGGTACGGGTGTACATGCCGGGCCGCTGCTTGACCGGCTCGAGACCCTTGAGCACCTTGATCGATGCTTCGCTATAGGCCGCGCTGGGTTTCTTCGTTGACATAGGCGCTGAATTTCGTCATTCATCGGGACGTTGTCCACACCTCGTGTGGATAACGTCGTGGACAAAACGTTGAGTTCCGTAAAAAAGCGAATCGAAACAACGGTGTGCTTGGACTGCTCCGAAAGCGGGCGCGCGGCGTGCGCTGCGCTGCCCGGGACGCGCGGTATTTTACTGGTTCCGCGTGGCACGCCAATCGCGGAATCGCGCGCAGCGGCCCGCCGGCCGCGCGACGCGTCTGCGTTTTACGCGGGCTTGCGCTTCGCCTCGAGCGTTTCCCACCGCTCGAGCGCGGCGAGCAATTCGTCGTCGATCGCCGCGAACCGCTCGGTCAGGCGCGTGCCTTCCTGCGGATCCTTCGCGAAAATCGAGCCGTCCTCGAGCCGCGCATTGATCGTCTTCTGCTCCTCTTCGAGTGCCGCGATCTTCTCCGGCAGCGCATCGAGCTCGCGCTGCTCGTTGAACGACAGCTTCACCGTGCGTTGCGTGTTGCGGCCCGCGGCGCTTTTCGCCGCCTCTTCCTTGACGGGCGCGGCTTCCTTGACCGCACGCTTCGCGGCTTCCTGCTGCGCGAGCTGATCCGCGCGCGCGCTCTGGATCTGCCAGTCGCTGAAACCGCCGACATATTCGCGCCACTTGCCGTCGCCCTCGGCCGCGATCACCGACGTCACGACGTTGTCCAGGAACGCGCGATCGTGGCTGACGAGCAGCACCGTGCCGTCGTAGTCGGCCAGCAGTTCCTCGAGCAGCTCGAGCGTCTGGATGTCGAGGTCGTTGGTCGGTTCGTCGAGCACCAGCACGTTGGCCGGACGCGCGAACAGGCGCGCAAGCAGCAGCCGGTTGCGCTCGCCGCCCGACAGCGACTTCACCGGCGAACGCGCGCGTTCCGGCGCGAACAGGAAATCGCCGAGATAGCTCATCACGTGCTTGCGCACGCCGCCGATCTCGACCCATTCGCTGCCGGGGCTGATCGTATCCGCCAGGCTCTTCTCCTGGTCGAGCTGTGCACGCATCTGGTCGAAATAGGCGACCTGCAGGTTGGTGCCGATGCGCACCGTGCCTTCGTCGGGCTTCAGTTCGCCGAGAATCAGCTTGAGCAGCGTCGTCTTGCCGGCGCCGTTCGGGCCGATGAAGCCGATCTTGTCGCCGCGCATCACCGTCGTCGAGAAGCGATCGACGACCGCGCGGCCGCCGTAGCGCTTCGTCACGTCGGTCAGCTCCGCGACGATCTTGCCGGACTTCTCGCCCTGCGCGACATCCAGCTTCACGTTGCCCAGCGTGTTGCGGCGCTCCGCGCGCTCGTTGCGCATCTGCACGAGCCGCGCGATGCGGCCGACGCTACGCGTACGGCGCGCTTCGACGCCCTTGCGGATCCACGCTTCTTCCTGCGCGAGCAGCTTGTCGAACTTCTCGTTTTCCACGCGCTCGATTTCGAGCTGCTGCGCCTTGCGCGTCTGGTACGCGGAGAAATTGCCCGGGTACGACAGCAGCCGGCCGCGATCGAGATCGACGATGCGCGTCGCGACGCGGTCGAGGAACGCGCGATCGTGCGTGATGAACAGCAGGCCGGCGCGCTGCGCGACGAGCAGTTCTTCCAGCCAGCGGATGCCGTCGAAGTCGAGGTGGTTGGTCGGTTCGTCGAGCAGCAGCACGTCGGGCTGCAGCACCAGCGCGCGCGCCAGCGCGACGCGCTTCTGCATCCCGCCCGACAACGCATCGACGGGAGCATCGACGTCCGCCAGGCCGATCTGCGCGAGCGTCATCGACACGCGCGTGCGCCAGCTCCACGCGTCGTGCGCATCGAGCGACGACTGCAGCGCGTTCATCCGCGCGAGCAGCGCATCGTGCTCGGCGCCTTCGGGGATATCGGCGAGGCGGTGCGCGATCGAATCGTATTCCTCGAGCAGTTCGCGCGTGTGCGCGAGCCCCGATGCGACTGCCTCGAACACCGTCGCGCCCGGCTCGAATTCGGGCTCCTGCGGCACGTAGACGGTCACGAGTTCCTGCTGGCGCGTGACCAGCCCGTCGTCGGGCTTCGCCAGCCCGGCGACGATCTTCAGCAGCGACGACTTGCCCGCGCCGTTGCGGCCGATCAGGCCGACGCGCTCGCCGGCTTCCAGCGAGAAATCCGCGTGATCGAGCAACGCGACGTGACCGAACGCGAGCTGCGCGCCGGAAATGGAATAGAGCGACATGGGGAGACAGCGAAGAGAGGAATCGGAAGCGCCCATTGTACCGGTCGCGGGCGGCGTTACCGGCATGGCCGGACGGACAAGGCCGGCAAACGGGTTGGGAGGCGGGTTGGAACGGGCTTTTGGCGGCAGGCGGGCGGAGCGTCGATCGACGCGCATCGACGCAATGCGCTTCAATGGCACGCCGGGTGCGCCCGGCTTCCGGTCGCGGGCGCCGGGCGTGCGTTCCGGGCAAAACGCCTGCGTCGGCCGGACGCCTGCAGCCGGCCGATCGACCATTCCGCGCCGGGCGCCCTGGGCGTCCGTACGCGGCACATGCGATTACTTCACGTTGACCGTGATCGTCGAGCTCAATTCGGGGCCGTACGAGCGGTGCATGCCGTCGCCGAACTGCAGCGTCAGTGTGTGCTGGCCGGGCGGCAACTTGATTTCGGTCTCGGTCTGCGCCTTGCCGAAGTGCAGCGAACGTTCGCTCGCGGGAATCACGTCGCCCTTCGGAATCGGCCGACCGTCGATCAGCAGGTGATGATGGCCGGTATTCGGCGTCATGTCGCCGGCCGGTCGAAGCTCCATCCCTTCAAGCCCGAACTTCACATGCACCGGGTTCGACACCGTCGCGCCCTCGCTCGGCGCTTCGAAATACACGCGCGCCTCGGCCCGCGCCATCGTCGACACGGCCATCGCCGCCACGCATGCCGCACCTGCGATCCACTTTCTGTTCAGCATCGCATTCTCCTTATGATTGGACAGCCTCGGAAGCATACACCGCACGCACGGCAGGCGTGTTTCAGTTGAGTTGTTCGCGATGCGTACGTTTAAAACGACGTTGCGGAGCCGTTCGACGAAATTCCGGTACCATTGCGCCTTTCGTCCGCCGGCCACGCCGCGGACGGCATCACCGGATTTCCATTTTCCCGAGCGCTACATGAGCGAAGTAACCGAATACCAGAGCTGGGTCTGCCTGATTTGCGGGTGGGTCTACAACGAAGCGGAAGGGCTGCCCGACGAAGGCATCGCACCCGGCACCCGCTTCGCCGACATTCCCGCCGACTGGCGCTGCCCGCTGTGCGATGTGGGCAAGGAAGATTTCGTCGTCGTCGATTTCTGATTCGCTGACACGCTGATTTCCGATCGCGGGTAATGACGCAATCACGCGCGTCGGCATGCATTCCGCCCCGCCGACGCGCCGCGCGTTTGCTATACTCTGCGCGCTGTCCACACTGCCGTCCGGTTCGCGTTTTTTATGCGTGTTACCCGGACATGGCTCTCCCCGTAGTTCAATGGATAGAACAAGCGCCTCCTAAGCGCTAGATACAGGTTCGATTCCTGTCGGGGGGACCAGCCATCCTCATGGCCTCATCCACTTTCCCACGATCCAATACCGCAACGACGGCGACGAAAAGCGTCTGACATCGAAGCAGATCGGGAAGCATCGGCAGGCAACCTGCACACCGGATCGTCGCGCTTGTTGAAGGTGAGCCGCGGCTTCCAGTCGACGTAAATCACCAATCGATTGACTCTCCCCATCAGCCCTAGTACACTTCGCGCCGCGGGGTGGAGCAGTCTGGCAGCTCGTCGGGCTCATAACCCGAAGGTCGTAGGTTCAAATCCTACCCCCGCAACCAATACCGAAGCCCGCTCTGCGAAAGCAAGCGGGCTTTTGCTTTCCGCATGTACTGCCGCGTGAGCCCCAACCGGCTGCGATGCAGACGAATCGCAGAACATTCAGCCCCAGGCATCCCCTGCGACACACCATCGCATCCTGCCCGATCGCCACTGCCCTGCGCCACACATTGCGTAGAATTCCGAACCTTCTTGAGCATCCGGACTCCCGCAATGATTCGAGCGATCGCGGCACTCGCCGCGCTTTCAGCGATAACCGGCACGGCAAACGCCGCTGACACCCTCACCGCGCCCGCGAAGCAGCGCTACGTCAGCCCCGGCATCGCCAACATCACGAACGCCGCAGCCCCACACGCGGAAAACCCCTCCCCCAACGCACGCTGCCGCGAACTGGCCGCCGGGATCGACGCCGTTACGCACGCCCCCGACCGCGGCCAGAAGGTCGTGCGCGGAATGGGCCCGGACGGCAAGCCGCGCAACGAACTGCGCGCTTACGACAAGCGCGCCGATCTCGAAACCGAGCATCAGCGGCTCGGCTGCCGCTAACGAACGCAACGCCGCCCGGTCGAACAATCACGCCGGGCGTCGGCATTCACACACTCACGCGTTCGCACCACCATCGATTGTCAACCCGGTGCCATTGATCGACCGCCCTTCCGGCCCGACCACGAACGCGACGAGCGCCGCCACGTCGTCGGCCTTGCCGTACTGCGGGATCGCCATCCGCGAACGCTGCGCACCGGCATGCTCGCCGTCGGCCGGATTCATGTCGGTATCCGTCGACCCCGGATGCACGATGTTGACCGTGATGCCGCGCGAACCGAGATCGCGCGCGAGCCCCTGCGTCCAGCCGATCAGCGCGGCCTTGCTCGCCGCATAGAGGCTCATCCCCGCATCGGGCACGCGCGTGGCGAGGCAACTGCCGGTCGACACGATGCGCCCGCCTTCGCCGAGATGCCGCGCCGCCGCCTGCGACGCGACGATCACCGCGCGCACGTTCACGTTCAGCGTCGCATCGATATCGTCGAGCGTGAGGTCGTCCAGCGCGCCGGCCCGGAAAATCCCCGCGTTGTTGACGAGAATGTCGAGACCGCCGAACGCCTCCGCCGCACGATCGACCGCGTCGCGCACGGCCACCGGATCGGCGCTGTCGGCCTGGATCGCAACGGCGCGGCGGCCCAGCGCCTCGATGCCGGCGACGACGGCCTGCGCCCGCTCCGCCGATTTCTCGTAGGTGATCGCGACGTCCGCGCCCTCGGCCGCCAGCCGTTTCGCGATCGCCGCCCCGATGCCGCGGCTGCCGCCCGTGATGAGTGCACGCTTGCCCTGAAGTCGGTTCATGTCGGTTCCTTTCCTCATTTATGTAACGACCGACACAGAATGTGGCAAGTTGCGCGACACAGTCAATTGATTTAATTTATCGATCGATACAGAAATCGATGAAGGAACGGACGCAATGGCTGAACGGGGCCGACCGAGAAGCTTCGACAAGGAAGCGGCGCTGGATCGCGCGATGGAGGTGTTCTGGCGCCTCGGCTACGAAGGCGCGTCGATGGCCGACCTGACGGCCGCGATGGGCATCGCGTCGCCGAGCCTGTATGCGGCGTTCGGCAGCAAGGAAGCGTTGTTCCGGCTGGCGCTCGAGCATTACAGCGCAACCGAGGGGCGGGAAATCTGGGGGGGCGTGGAACAGGCCGGCAGCGCCCACGACGCGGTACGGAACTACCTGATGGATACCGCACGCGTGTTCACGCGGCGGTCGAAGCCGGCCGGCTGCCTGATCGTGCTGTCGGCACTGCATCCGGCCGAGCGTTCCGATACGGTTCGGCAAACGCTGATCGCGATGCGCGAGCGCACGGTGGAGAACCTGCGCGAGCGCCTCAGGCAAGGGGTCGCGACCGGCGAGATCGCCGCGCAAGCGAACCTCGACGCAATCGCGCGGTACTACGTGACGGTCCAGCAGGGGATGTCGATCCAGGCGCGCGACGGTGCGAGCCGTCGCGATCTGGAGGCCGTCGCGCAAGCCGCGCTGGCCGCGTGGCCAGCGCTCGTCGGTACGGGCGGCGCGTAGCGGCAGGACGCCGCGGCCGCGCCGTAACGTTACTGCTTTGCCGCGTGTTGCACGTCCTTCGACGCATGCCACACGCGATAGCGCACCTCGAAGCCGTCCGGCACATAGACGACGAGCGGCAGGCGGCTGTTGTAGCGCAGCAGCTGGCCGTCACCGCGCACCTGCACGAACCGTTGCTGCGGCGCCTGGCCCGGGCATGCCATCAGCGTCGATGCCGGCCCCTTCACGTCGGTGAGCTGGTAGTACGTATAGCCCCAGCCCTTCACGTCCTCGGCGGTCAACTCGCCGCCGAACCACTGCTGGTTGCAGTCGGTCTGCAGCGTCTTGCCGATCATCAGCTCGACGCGCGCATCGCCTTCGTTCTCGAGCGCGGGCAGCGCGATCACGGCGCGCTGCTGGCCGGCCGCTGCCTGCGGAAACATCTTGATCGACTCGGCCGTCACGGCGGGCGCCGAAGCGGGCCCCGCCACGCAGGCGGCGGCTGTCGTCACGCAGAAAGCGGCCAGCGCGGCCCGGATCGCGAATTTCATCGATGGACTCCTGAAAAACAAAATGAGCCCTGGATGCTAACACTTCCGTCGCACGACCTTACGCCGCTGTAATTTGACGACACAATTGCAAACAGCTGGCAATCCCCTTGCGCGGTACTTATACGGGAACCAATGGAGAACATCATGCTGAAGCTCATTGCTGCCGCCGGCGTCGCCACCCTGCTGGCCGGCTGCGTCGTCGCCCCGGACGCCGGATACGGCTACGGGCAGCCCTACTATTCCGATCCCGGCTACGCGTACGCCCCGTCGCCCGTGTACGGCACGGTCAATATCTGGGGCGGTGGCGGCGGACGCGACTGGGATCGCGGCCGGCGCGACTACCATCGCTGGGACGGCGATCGCGGCAACCGCGGCAACGGCTGGGGGCGCGGCGGCGGACACCGCGGTGGCGACTGGAACGATGGCGGCGGAGGCGGCGGCCATCGCCACTGACGCGCATTTGCAACCGTTTGTATCCGCGTACCGTGCGCCAGGATGGCCGGCGCGTCACGCAGACCAAAGAACGGCCGCGCAAAAGACGAAGGCCCTCGCATGAAGCGAGGGCCTTTTTGTCGTTCGGCGCGGTGAAGCGAACGGCGCCACCGCCGCCTGATCACGCTTCGCGCATTCAGCCTGCTCACCAGCCGGCCGGCTGCGCGTAGCCACCCGATACGGGCGCGCCGCACACATACGCGCGCTGGTAGCGGTCGTAGCAATAGTTCGGGCCGTCGTCCTGGTACTGCGCCTGCTGGTAGGTCGGATACGCAGGCTGCTGGTACGCGGGCGCCTGGTAGTACGTCGGCGGCTGATAGGCCGGCGCCTGGTACGCGGGCGCTTGATATGCGACGGGCGGATTCATCGCGGACGTCACGATCGCGCCGAGCACCGCGCCGCCGATCAACGCGCCGATGACGGCGCCACCATCGCGGCCATGCGCGGACGCCGGACCTGCCACGGCAAGCGAACCGGCGAGGACCCACACTGCGGCAATTTTTTTCATGATGGACTCCCACGCGAAGTGGTACTGGATGCGATGCATTGTGGCGGCTTGCGGCCGTAATAGATGCAGCAAGTGGTAACGCGCGATTACCGGTATCACGCCCGTCGAAATGCGCCGTCGCCGTGCTACGATTTTCGGCACACAGGAGACGCCGTCATGCAGCCCGAAACCGCCCGCCGTTTCGATACCGAATTCGCCCCGCGCATCGCACAGGCGATCGCCGCCTTCTTCGCCGATCACGTGCTGGCCGACGTCGTCCCGTATGGCGGCCACGGGCACCCGACGCGCGTGCAGATCCGCAGCGCGCCGCACGAGCACGTCAGCGGCTTCGAGCATCCGCTGAACCTCGAGCTGACCTGGGACACCGACGAAATCGAACGGTTGATGGAGCCGGACGGCCCGCAACGCTTCGAGCACTACCTCGCCGCGTTGCCGAAAAAGCTGGGTGCATGGCAGAGCGCGCGCGACATCGATCTCCTGTCGCGCACGCAGGCCGACCCGCTCGTGCGGCTCGGCGGCCTCGACTTCGAAGGCTGAGCGCCGGCGTCGCGCGATGCAGCCCGGTGATACACTCGACCGGCCCCGCTCCGGTGCCGTTGCGCCGGCCGGGCCGCTCATCGCCGCCTCCACCCTTCTGCATGGTTGCGCACGCAACCGGCAACCGGGCGCGCGGACAACCACGCCTCTGCTCCCGCCATGAACGCCGATACCGGCCTGCCGCTTCCGCAACGCTACTGGGCGATCGTCTGCGTCGCACTGGGCATCACGCTCGCCGTGCTCGACGGCGCCATCGCGAACGTCGCGCTGCCGACGATCGCGCGCGACCTGCACGCATCCGATGCCGCCTCGATCTGGATCGTCAACGCGTACCAGCTCGCGGTCACGATCACGCTGCTGCCGCTCGCGTCGCTCGGCGAGCGCATCGGCTATCGCCGCATCTACATCGCTGGGCTCGCGCTGTTCACTGCCGCATCGCTCGGTTGCGCGCTCGCCGGCTCGCTGCCGATGCTGGCCGTGATGCGCGTGATCCAGGGCTTCGGCGCGGCCGGCATCATGAGCGTCAACGCCGCGCTCGTGCGGATGATCTACCCGTCGTCGATGCTCGGTCGCGGCCTGTCGATCAACGCGATGGTGGTGGCGCTGTCGTCGGCGATCGGGCCGACGGTCGCGTCCGCGATCCTGTCGTTCGCGTCGTGGCCATGGCTGTTCGCGGTCAACGTGCCGATCGGCATCGCCGCGGTATTCGGCAGCCTGCGTGCGCTGCCGGCCAACCCGCTGCACGATGCGCCGTACGATTTCGCGAGCGCGCTGATGAACGCATGCGTGTTCGGGCTGCTGATCACGGCAGTGGACGGGCTCGGCCATGGCGAAAGCCATGCGTACGTCGCGGCCGAGCTGGCCGTCGCGTTCGTCGTCGGCTACTTCTTCGTGAAGCGCCAGCTGTCGCAGCCGGCGCCGCTGCTGCCGGTCGACCTGATGCGCATCCCGATGTTCGCGCTGTCGGTCTACACGTCGACGGCGTCGTTCACGTCGCAGATGCTCGCGTTCGTCGCGCTGCCGTTCTGGCTGCAGAACTCACTCGGCTTCTCGCAGGTCGAGACGGGCCTGTACATGACGCCGTGGCCGCTCGTGATCGTGTTCGCCGCGCCGCTCGCGGGCGTGCTGTCGGATCGCTATTCGGCCGGCATCCTCGGCGGGATCGGGCTCGCGCTGTTCGCCGCCGGGCTGCTGTCGCTCGCGACGATCGGCGCGCACCCGGGCACCGTCGACATCGTGTGGCGGATGGCGCTGTGCGGTGCGGGCTTCGGGTTGTTCCAGTCGCCGAACAACCGCGCGATGCTGTCGTCGGCGCCGCGCGAACGCAGCGGCGGCGCGGGCGGCATGCTGAGCACCGCGCGGCTGACCGGGCAGACACTCGGCGCCGCGCTCGTCGCCTTGATTTTCGGGCTCGTGCCCGATCGCGGGCCGACGATCGCGCTCTATGTCGCCGCGGCATTCGCGGCGGTGGCCGCGGTCGTCAGCATGCTGCGCATCACGTCGCCGCGGCCGGACACGGCGACCTGACACCCCCGCGCACCGCGTGCGTGGCCGAGCATCATGCCGCGTCGAGCGCGTCCAGCACGAAGCGCACGCGCGTCTTCACATTCTCGCGCGGCAGTTCGATCAGCCGGTAGCCATATGACGTGTAGCACTCGACCATCGCGTCGTAGGTGCGCACGGCTTCCGCGAAATCCTGCCGGCGCTCGGTGTCCTGCGCATAGATGTCCGGCCACGGCGGCGCGATGAACACGCGCCGGTGGTAGCGGAAACGGCGGGCCGCGGCTTCCGCATGCGCGGGCACCGCGAGCCCCGTCAGCCGTAGATAGCCGACCACGTCCGGCACGCCGCGATCGAAGAACACGGGCCCGCGCGCGTGGCGCGCGAGATCGTACGAGCGCATCTCCCAGCTCAGCATCAGCTCGGCGAACGCCGCCGGGTCACGCCACGGCAACGCGTGACCGTCGATCGCCATCTGGTCGCGGATCACGCCGCGACCGGCTTCCTGCGAGCGCGCGAAACCGGCGCGTTCGAGCGCGTCGAGCAATGTGCTCTTGCCCGAGCCCGGGCCACCGGTGACGATAAAGAAACGGCGGGCGGCTTCGTCGCTCGCATCGTCTGCGGCGCCGGGCGCCTGCACGACCTCACGCATGCGCAACGCGCCGGCCCGCGCGCCGCGTGACCGACGCGGCCGCCGCGACGCTGCGCAAGTCGGCAACGAACGTATCGCGCCAGACCGACAGGTCGTTCGCGCGCAGCCGCTCGAGGTTCTCCTCGTGGCGCGCCTGCCGCTCCGCGAGCGGCATCGACAGCGCGCGCTCGAGCGCCTCGGCCATCTGCGACAGGTCGTACGGATTGACGAGGAGCGCGCCGGTCAACTCGGCTGCCGCGCCCGCGAACTCCGACAGCACGAGCACGCCCGGATCGGCCGGATCCTGTGACGCGACGTACTCCTTCGCGACGAGATTCATCCCGTCGCGCAGCGGCGTCACGTAGCCCACCTGTGACATCCGGAAGAACGCCATCAGCAGGTTGCGCTCGTACTTGCGGTTCAGGTACTGGATCGGCGTCCAGTCGAGCTGCGAGAAGCGGCCGTTGATGCGTCCGGCCTCGCCCTCGAGCGTTTCGCGGATGTCCTGATAGGTCTTCACGTCGGAACGCGTCGGCGGCGCGATCTGCAGGAGCGACACACGCCCCTGCCAGCCCGGCGCGTTCGCGAGCATCCGCTCGAACGACTGGAAGCGCTCGACGAGTCCCTTCGAATAATCGAGGCGGTCGACGCTCATCACCAGCTTGCGGCCGTCGAGCGCGTCGCGCAGCATCTTCACCGGCTTGCGCGTGCCGTACTGGACGGCCGCCTGCGCGATCGCGTCGGGGTGCACGCCGATCGGGTAGGCAGCGACCTTCACGACGCGGCCATGCGCGTGCAGCATCCCGTCGTCGCTCGCCGCGCCGATCCGGCGCCGCTCGATGTAGTCGGTAAACGCCTGCTTGTCGGCCTCGGTCTGGAAGCCCGCGACGTCGTACGCGCACATGAACTTCACGAGTTCCTCGTGCGGCGGCACGAGACGCAGCATGTCGGGCGACGGAAACGGAATGTGCAGAAAGAAGCCGATCGGGTTCTTCACGCCGAGTTCGCGCAGGTAATGCGCGAACGGCAACAGGTGATAGTCGTGCACCCAGATCAGGTCGTCGGGGCGCAGCAAGGCGGCGAGCTGCTTCGCGAGCATCGCGTTCACGCGCAGGTAGCCCGCGTACTCCTGGCGGTCGAAGCGCGCGAGATCGCCGCGGTAATGGAACACCGGCCACAGCGTCGCATTCGAGAAGCCGCGGTAGTACTGGTCGTAGTCGCGCCGGGTCAGCCCGACCGTCGCGTAGGTGACGTTGCCGTCCCGCTGGATTGCGGGCTCGGTGTCGGGTGCGTCGACGATCTCGCCGTTCCAGCCGAACCAGACGCCGCCCGTTTCCTTCAGCGCGTCCATCACGCCGACCGCCAGGCCACCCGCGCTCGGGCGCGTGTCCTCGCCGGCGGCGACACGGTTCGATACCACGATCAATCTGCTCATGCGGCTTCCCCTCCTCGATTCGATTGGCTGGCGCGCGGCGCGCGCCAAAGCAAACACGGCGGCCCGAAGGCGGCCGTGCGGCGACTCAGTTCCGAGAATTGCAATGAAATACGGCGGTGGAATGCGGCTACGACGGAATCACGCGTCCTGCTCCTGACCGAGGTCGCGTTGATAGTCGAGCCCTTCCGGGCGCGCGCCGCCCTGGTTGTGATCGCCGTCCGACGGCGGGTCGTCGGGCGCACCCGGCGGCGGCGCCGATGGCGCGTCGGTCCGCGGACGCGGGCGGTCTTCCGGACGGACGGCCGCGTCGGACGGCCGAGGTGATAGCCGTTTCGAACGGCGCATAGCTGGGTGTCTCATATGCGGCGCGGCCCGAGGCCGTCGTAGAAACATTCCATAGCTCAACAGTCTAGGTCGCCTGATCGCATCCGAAGGTAACAATTACCTTCAATTTGTAACGTTTCGACCCCTCCGCAAGCATCTATCCGACAATAGCGCCGCTCGCGCGCACGCGGCCTGCCGCACGGCGATTTGTCAAAGCTTTGCAGTTTTCCTATGACAATTGCGAAACAATGACGCGGCATCAGGGCGTGCACGCGTCGCCGCTCACCCAGACAGGACTCGCACTCAGGGATGAACATTCGTTTCGAATCGCCGCGCCGGGCCATGCCGGCGCGCGTCGTGCTGGCCGTGATCGCCTCGGCCGCACTGCTGTCCGGCTGCAACTCGCTGTACAGCGAAGGCGCGACGGCCGGCGCCGGTATCGCGGGCGCCGCGATCGCCTCCAAGGTCACCAACAACGCCGCCGTTGCGACGGGCATCGGCCTCGGCGCCGTCGCCGGGGCGCGGGCGGGCGTCCAGTACTCGCAGCGGGTCGCACACCGTTACACCCAGGAACAGATCGCGAAGGCGGCGGGCCCGCTCGACGTGGGCGGCGTGGCGCCGTGGTCGACGCACCACTCGTTCCCGATCGAGGACGACGAGCAGGGGCGCGTGACGGTCAGCCGGATGATCAGCATCGGTCCGCTCGACTGCAAGGAAATCGTGTTCGCGGTCGATACGCCCGCGAAACCCGACAAAGCCGCGCAATCCGCCTTCTACGTCGCCACGATCTGCCGCGACGGCCCCGTGTGGAAATGGGCATCGGCCGAGCCGGCGACCGAACGCTGGGGCGCATTGCAATGAGCGTCGCGCTCCGTATCGCGGCCATCGGCGCGCTGTGCGCGGCAACGGCCACGCTGTCGGGCTGCGGGTCGGTCGGCGCGGCGAGCGGCGCCCTCGCCGGTGCGGCGACGGGCCTCGTCACCGCGAACCCGGCGGTCGGCGTCGGCGTCGGGATTGCCGTGCAGGCCGCGACCGACGAAGCCGTCAACCGCACGATGAAGCAGCTCCATCAGAACCAGCAGGACGCGATCGCGAAGACGGCCGGCAGCCTGGCCGTCGGCGAAGTGAAGCCGTGGAAGGTGAAGAACACGCTGCCGCTCGAAAACGGCGAAGGCGAAGTGCGCGTCACGCGCGCGTACGCGTCGGCGCTCGCGATCTGCAAGGAATTCGCGTTCTCGGTGAAGGATGGCAACAAGGCCGACTGGTATTTCGCGAATGCGTGCCAGCAAGGCACGCACTGGAAGTGGGCGTCGGCGGAACCGGCGGTCGATCGGTGGGGGAATCTGCAGTAAGCGTGCGATACGCCGCGCATGATGCGCGGCGCACGCGCATGCCGGGCCGCACGGCCCGGCACGTCGATCAGGACTCGACGTCCTCGAGACTGAAGATCTCGGTCTGGTCGTTGTACGAGAAGATCTCGCCGTAACGGCCCCAGTCGATCACCGCGTCGAGCGTCTCCTCGGCGGCGCCGTCCGACAGGAAATCCTCCAGCTCCTGCTCGAAGCGCACGCGCGGCGCCCGATGGCCCGGGCGCTCGTTCAGCACCTTCTTGATCCGCGCGGCGAGCGGCACGTGCTTCAGCAGGTGATCCGCGAACATCAGCTTGCGCTCCTGCGTGCCGAATTCCGCGAACACGCGCCCCGGCGGCGTCAGGAACACGTCGCCTTCCCGCACGTCGGCAAAGCCGAGGTACTGCAGCACTTCGGCGATCGGGAACAGGTCGTCGACTTCCAGATGCAGCGTGCGCGCGATTTCCGGCATGTCCGCGCGGCCGTGGTACGGTGCCATCGCGAGCGTCTCGATCAGGCCGGCCATCAGGTTGGTCGACACCTGCGGCAGCCAGCTGCCGAGCTCCAGCCCCTTCTTCGTCGCCTCGCCGGTCTGGCGGGCCGTCATCTTCGCGTAGATATCGTCGACGAGCTTGCGGAACGCCGGGTCGAGCCGGTTGCGCGGATGCTTGAACGGCACCTTGATCTCGGCGATCACGCGGCCCGGGTTCGACGACAGCACGAGGATCCGGTCGCACATGAACACCGCTTCCTCGATGTTGTGCGTGACGATCAGCACCGACTTGATCGGCATGCGGCCCTGCGTCCACAGGTCAAGCAGGTCGGTACGCAGCGTCTCGGCCGTAAGCACGTCGAGCGCGGAGAACGGCTCATCCATCAGCAGGATCGTCGGGTCGACGACGAGCGCGCGCGCAAAGCCCACGCGCTGGCGCATCCCGCCCGACAACTCGCGCGGGTATGCGTTCTCGAAGCCGTCGAGACCGATCAGGTCGATCGCGGCCAGCGCACGCTCGCGCCGCTCGCGTGCGCCGACGCCGAGCGCCTCGAGGCCGGCTTCCACGTTCTGCAGCACGGTGAGCCACGGGAACAGCGCGAAGGTCTGGAACACCATCGCGACGCCTTCGGCCGGGCCGCGCAGCGGCTGGCCGAGATAGGTCACCTCGCCGCCGGTCGGCTCGATCAGCCCGGCGATGATGCGCAGCAGCGTCGACTTGCCCGAGCCGGAACGGCCGAGCAGCCCGACGATCTCGCCTTCGCGCAGCGACAGGTTCGCATCGTCGAGCACGAGCAGTTCGCCCTGCGTCTTGTTGAAGCCGCGACAGACGTGATCGACACGCAGGATTTCCTCACCGAGGCGCGGCGGCTGGTTCGTCTGGACGGGGGCGTTTACAGCATTCGGATTGTGCATCGCGTTTCGCTCTCAATCGGTCTCAGTCGAGCCGCAGCTTCGCTTCGGCGAAGGCATACAGCGGGCGCCACAGCAGGCGGTTGAACAGGGTGACGAACAGGGACATCACGGCGATGCCCAGGATGATCTTCGGAAAATCGCCGGCAGCGGTGGTCTGCGCGATGTAGGCACCGAGGCCGTGCGCCTCGATCTTGGTATTGCCCCACTGCACGGCTTCCGACACGATGCTCGCGTTCCACGCGCCGCCCGATGCGGTGATCGCGCCGGTCACGTAGTACGGGAAGATGCCGGGCAGGATCGCCTGCCGCCACCACTGCCAGCCACGGATGCGGAAGTTCGTCGCGGCTTCGCGATAGTCGTTCGGGTAGGACGTCGCGCCGGCAATCACGTTGAACAGGATATACCACTGCGTGCCGAGCACGATCAGCGGCGACAGCCAGATGTCGGCGTTCAGGTGGAAGCGCGCGATCACGATCACGAACACCGGGAACAACAGGTTGGCCGGAAACGCGGCGAGGAACTGCGCGAGCGGCTGCAGCTTCTCGGCCAGCTTCGGACGCAGCCCGACCCACACGCCGATCGGCACCCAGATCACTGACGCGATGGAGATCAGCACGACCACGCGCAGCAGCGTGATGAGCCCCAGCACCAGCACGTGGCCGACCTCGGCCATCGTCACGCCGGTCGACACGAAGCTGATGACGCGCCACACGATATAGCCCGTGCCGAGCAGCACGAGGGTCGCCCACGCGATGTCGACCGTGCGTGACGCCTTCTTCTCGACTTTCGGCAGCGAGAAGCGCATCGCCCCCGACAGCGGCAGCCGCAGCGGAATCCGCGCGGCCTTCGCGAAGAACCAGCCGGCCGGCACGAGCAGCTGATGAATCAGGCGCGTGCGGCGCACGAGGTCGAGCAGCCACGATTGCGGCGCGTCGCCCGACGCGGTGTTTTCCATCCGGAACTTGTCGGCCCACGCGATCAGCGGGCGGAACAGCAGTTGGTCGTACGCGACGATCACGACCGTCATCGTGAGGATCACCCAGCCGATCGCACCGAGGTTCTTGTCCGAGATCGCCTGCGCGAGATACGCGCCGACGCCCGGCAGCGTGATGGTCTGGTTGCCGACGGTGATGGCCTCCGACGCGACGACGAAGAACCAGCCGCCCGACATCGACATCATCATGTTCCAGATCAGGCCCGGCATCGAGAACGGCACCTCGAGCTTCCAGAAGCGCTGCCACGACGTCAGGTGGAAACCCCGCGACACTTCGTCCAGGTCGCGCGGCACCGTGCGCAGCGACTGGTAGAAGCTGAACGTCATGTTCCACGCCTGGCTCGTGAAGATCGCGAAGATCGCCGCGAGCTCGGCGCCGAGCACGCGGCTCGGGAACAGCGCGAGGAAGAACGTGACGGTGAACGAGATGAAGCCGAGCACCGGCACCGACTGCAGGATGTCGAGGATCGGGATCAGCACCATGCCGGCACGCCGGCTTTTCGCGGCGAGCGTGCCGTAGATCAGCGTAAACGCAAGCGACGCGACCATCGCGGCAAGCATCCGCAGCGTGGTGCGCAACGCATATTCGGGCAGGTTCGACGGGTCGAGCGAGATCTTCTGCGTCTGCAGGGTGCCGATCGGCGCCATCGTTTCGTGGAAACCGACGACCGCCATCGCGATCAGGCAGATGATCAGCGGAAACGCGATGAAATCCCACCGGTTCGGCAGGACGCGCCACGCGGACGCGTTGGCGGTCCGGTTCGGATTGAAGAATCCGACGTCCATCAGGCGCCCTCCCCGGTAAGGCCGAACGAAGCCGGCAGTCGATGTTGATTCATGGCAAAGCGCACGGGTGCGGTAATTCGATTGACTGACGATCGCGCGCGAGCGCGGTGCGCCGTGCGTGCGCTGCCGCGCCCCGGACGAGCCGGCCCGCGACGGCACGACACTACACTAACCTGTATTTCAGGCACAACCGTCCGGGAACGGCGCAGGCCGCGCACGGATCGTGCCTGGCGCGCGGGCGGATGGCGGGTGCGCGGGTCGAGCAGCCCGGCCGCAGTCTTTCGGCCGGCACGCAGGCCCGAATTATGCCGTGATCCGGCCCGCCCGGGAACCCGCCGGCCGCACGTGCACGCAAACCATGTCGGGCGTCACCAGCCGGATACGACTAAGCGGGTATGATCAGGGCTGGCCCTCGGGGTCTGTTGCGGATGGTCCGACGGCAACGCATGCGCGTGCCCGATGTCAACAGGCCCTGGGATCGATCGACGAGCGGGAGGAAAGGGAATGGCAGGAAACTTGGTGATCGTCTGCCGCGATCAGGATGCCGACGCGTTCTACGAACTGATGCAGGAGTACGGGTCGTTCCAGACGCGGCTGTCGTCGACGGCGTGGTACCTGAACATGAACGTCGTGCCTGAATCGCTGCAGGAGGAAATCCTGGAGCGCCTCGGCCGGTACACGACCGTCTACATCTTCGAGGCCACCACCGTGACCTACAACACCATCGACAGCAACGCGGCCGAGACGCTCGGCACGCTGTTCGGCGAATGATGGCACGCGGCGCCAGCCCGTCCGGGCTGGCGCCGCAGCCGCTCATGCGGCCTGTGCGTGGGGTTCGTCCTTCGGCACGACCTCGAACGGGAACGTCATCGCGACACGCAGGCCGCCTTCGGGGCGGTTGCCGATGTCGCACGTCCCGCCCAGCCTGAGTACGAGCCGCTCGACGATCGCGAGCCCGAGCCCGCTGTGGCCGTTGCCGCCGCGCGCCGGGTCGAGCCGCACGAACGGTCGCGTGGCCGCCGCGAGGTCGCGCGGCGCGATCCCGCCGCCGCTGTCGCTCACCGACAACACGTAGCCGGCCGGCGTGCGCGCCGTCTCGACGAGCACGGGCGGCGCACCATACGCATGCGCGTTGTCCAGCAGGTTCGACAGGATCCGGTCGAGCGTCGCCGTCGGCAGCCGGAAGCCCGGATCGGCGTCGAGCCGGGTCTGGACCGTCGGCGCGTTCGGCGCGACCGCGCGATAGCTGCGCGCGATCCGCTCGCACGCCTGGTCGACCGGCACCGGCTCGCTGCGATCGGACCCGCCGTGCGCAAACACCAGGAATTGATCGACGATGTGCGACATCGAATCGACGTCGCGCACGACGCCGTCGCGCAACCGGGCGTCGTCCATCATTTCAGCCCGCAGCCGCATCCGCGCAAGCGGCGTGCGCAGGTCGTGCGCCACGCCCGCGAGCATCACCGCGCGGTCGCTCTCGGCCTGCGACACCTGTTCCACCATCTGGTTGAAGCCATGCGTGAGCTGGCGCAGCTCGCGCGGGCCGCGCTCACGCAGCGGCGGCACCGGCTGGCCGCGGCCGAAGCGCGCGACCGCGCGAGCCAGCGAACGCAGCGGCTGTTGCAGTTGCCAGGCCGCGAACAGCGCGGCGATCACGCCGGCCGAGAAGATCGTGCCGAGCCACAACAGCATCCGGTCGAGCGAGCGCGGCGGCCGCAGCGGCTGAACCGGCACCACGATCCAGTTGCGGTCGGTCGGCTCCTTCACCCACAGCACCGGCGGATGGCCGGGCGCGCCGATCTCGACGCGCGTGCCGGGCGGCATCCGCTCGCTCACGTCGTCGCGGAACCGCTTGAGCGGCGCCGGCAGGCTCGACGGGTCGCCATTCGGCACGTCGGCGCTATCCGGCGTCACGAGCCGCACACGCGACGGCAACGGCTGGTCGGGCGTGCGTTCGACGTGCTGGCGCACCGCGTCGACCAGGAATGCGGCCTCTTCGACCGCGTAACGCGTCTGCATCTGGCTGCGCTCGAGCCGCATCGCGAAGAACCACGCGAAGTGCGACAGGAGCAGGACACCGACGACGAGTAGCGCCAGCCGCCCGAACAGTGAATCAATGGGTTTGCGCATGGGCCTCGCCGTCGGGCACGAACACGTAGCCGCGCCCGCGCACCGTCTGGATGAAGCGCGGCGTCGACGGATCCGTTTCGAGGATACGGCGCAGGCGCCACACCTGGACGTCGATGCCGCGGTCGGTGCCGTCGTACTCGGGCCCGTGCAGCAGCTCGAGCAGCCGCTCGCGCGTGAGCGTGCGCAGCGCATGGTTCACGAAGATCTTCAGCAGCGCGAATTCACTGCTCGACAGCGTGGCCGGCTTGCCGTCGACCGACAGCGTGCGCGCCTGGAAGTCGAGCACGAAGCGGCCGAACGCGAACGGCTCGCGCTGTTCGGGCGCTGCCGCCGACGGCGTCGCGCGGCGGCGGCGCAGCACGGCCTGCACGCGCGCGAGCAGCTCGCGCGGATTGAACGGCTTGCCGAGGTAGTCGTCCGCGCCGAGCTCGAGCCCGACGATGCGGTCGACGTCGTCCGCCCGCGCGGTCAGCATGATCACGGGGATGTCGTCGCCGGCCGCACGCAGCTGGCGCAGCGCGGTCAGGCCGTCGACGCCCGGCATCATCAGGTCCAGCACGATCAGGTCGGGCCGCTCGCGCTCGAGGCGCTTCTCGAGCGTCGCCGCGTCGTGCAGCACGGACACTTCCATCCCCTGGCGCACGAGGTAGTCGCGCAGCAGGTCTCGGAGTTCTTGGTCGTCGTCGACGATGAGGATCTGGGTAGTCATGGCTCGAAGTTTACCGCGCGAGGGCGGAGTCGAAGAACGAAACAAAGGGACGAAAGGGTTACTGCGGGTTACCGCGCAAGGGAACTGTAATGCGCGGTAACCCGGCGACCGCCCCACGTAACACCGGCCGCAGCCTGCATCGCTAACCTGCGTCTTACCGGATGCGGCACCCGGTTTTCCCGGACCCGCATCGCCGGACCCTTTGGATACAAGGAGTTTCTGAAATGTATAAGAAGACTTCCCGCGTGGCCATCGCGGCCGCCACCGTGCTCGCTCTCGCATTCGGCACCGCGCATGCCGCGCAGCCCAACGACATGCCGCCTCCGGGCGGCCCCGGCGCCCATCAGATGCACGACGGGCATGAAGGCGGCCCGTTCGGCGCGATCATGAAACTGCACGACCAGCTGAAGCTCAATGCGTCGCAGGAACAGCAATGGCAGGCGGCCGTCAACACGATGAAGCAGAACCGTGACGCGATGCGCAAGAGCCACGAGCAGATGCGCGACCAGTTCAAGGCGCAGCAGAACCAGCCGATCCTCGACCTGAGCGCGATGCACTCGGCACGCCAGCAGGCCGAGGCGCAGAACGCGCAACTGCGCGAGCAGACGTCCGCCGCGTGGCTCACGTTCTACAACGGACTGAACGACCAGCAGAAGACGATGGTCAGCACGGCGCTCAAGCAGCAGTTCGCGAAGATGGAACAGCGCCACGAGAAGATGAAGGAGCGCTGGGAGCAGCATCGCGCGGCCAAGGCCGCGTCGGCGCCGGCGCAGTAAGCCGGCGGGCCGCTCCGCGGAGCGGCATCGAAGGGGACGCGGGCACCGGCCCGCGTCCCCTTATTGCGTTTCAGGCGACGTCGAACAGCAGCACCTCGGCCGCCCGGCCGCGCGCGAACGCCACCGCGTCCACGGCACCGATCCGCGCACCGTCGCCCGCGGACAGCGCGCAGCCGTTCACCTCGACGTCGCCGCGCACCACGTGTACATACGCGCGGCGCCCGGCCTGCACGTCGAACGCCGCCGCCTCGTCGCCGTCGATCAGCCCCGCGAAGATGCGGGCGTCCGCAGCGAGCGGCAGCGCACCGTCGCCACCGTCCGGTGCCGCGACGAGCCTCAGCCGGCCGCGTTTCTCGTCATCGGCAAAGCGCATCTGCACGTAGCCGGGCCGGCCGCCTGCCCCGGCCGGCGCGAGCCAGATCCGCAGCAGGCGCAGCGGCTCGTCACGCGACGCGTTGGTTTCGCTCAGCATGACGCCGGTGCCGGCGCTCATGCGCTGAACGCCGCCCGCACGGACAATCGCCCCGTTGCCGAGGCTGTCGCGATGCGCGAGCGCGCCGTCGAGCACATAGGTGACGATTTCCGCGTCGCGGTACGGCCGCATCCCGTAGCCGCGGGTCGGCGCGATACATTCCTCGTTCAGTTCGCGCAACGCGCCGAACGCCGGCGGCCCGCTCCGGCCGGACGCCTCAGGAAAGCTGTGAAGGAATTCGTGCCAGCCATGGCTGCGCTGATCGCGATCGGCGGCGCGGCGGATCTGGAACATGGAACGGACACTCCGTGGGATGCAGGGTTCTGCCATCCCATCACTGTATGAGTGTGCCAATCGCGCCACAATCCGCCGCCTGCGCACCGCATCGTTGCACCTGCGGATGCAATCGATGCAATGCCCATTGAGAATGCGGCGATTATCGCAACAGCCGGATCAATGCATCGAAGAATCGATCGGTCGGCCCGGATTGCCGGTTTCCGCGTATCGCGTTCGGGTAAAATACCGGCCTTTTGGCGTTCGCCGTTCCGGCGGCCGCCATTGCCAGAGCGCCGATCGGCGATTTTTGGCCGTCTAGAATACGCCGCGGCGCCCGGTCCAACCGGCCGCGAGCGCTCCCGGAAAGTCAGCAACAGAAGGATGGAAATGAAGAAGGCCGCCCTGTGCGCCGCCCTCGCCCTCATGGCGGGCAGCGCCCTCGCGAAGGAGTGGAAGACCGTGCGGATCGGCGTCGACGCCAGCTACCCGCCGTTCGAGTCGACCGCGCCGAGCGGCGAGATCGTCGGTTTCGACGTCGATCTCACCAAGGAAATCTGCAAGCGAATCAACGTGAAATGCGTGTGGGTGGCGCAGGATCTCGACGGGATCATCCCGGCGCTGAAGGCGAAGAAGTACGACGTCATCGTGTCGTCGCTGACCGTCACGGACAAGCGCCGCGAACAGATCGACTTCTCCGACAAGGTCTATGACGCGCCGGCGCGGATGATCGCGAAGACCGGCTCGCCGCTGCTGCCGACGGTTGCGTCGCTGAAGGGCAAGCGCGTGGGCGTCGAGCAGGGCTCGACGCAGGAAACCTATGCGAAGGCGTACTGGGAGCCGCAGGGTGTGACGATCATTCCTTACCAGAACCAGGACCAGGTCTATGCCGATCTCGGCTCGGGCCGTCTCGACGCGACGCTGCAGGACGAGCTGCAAGCCGACTACGGCTTCCTGCGCACGCCGCGCGGCAAGGGCTTCGCGTTTGCCGGGCCGGAAGTGAAGGATCCGAAGACGATCGGCGACGGCACCGCGATCGGCCTGCGCAAGGAAGATACCGACCTGAAGCTCAAGATCAACAAGGCACTGGCCGACATGCACAAGGACGGCACGTACGACCGGCTGTCGCACAAGTATTTCGCGTTCAGCGTCTATTCGGCTTCGGCCCGCTGAGTAACGAAAAGAAGAGACGACGGATGCGGGGCGGCCCCGCATCCGGGCAGTACAGGCAGTCAACCACGCGCCGCCCGCCCCCTGCCCGCCGCTCGCGCGACGGGCGGCCCGGCACCGCTGCCGGGGCGGACGGTCATGATACGCACGGGGCGTTCCGCGCAGCTTGGGCGGAACGCGTCTTTCGCGGCGCACCGCGTGCGCCCTAAGGGACCACACCAGGGACCACTCAATGTTTCTACAAGGTTACGGCCCGCTGATCCTCGCTGGCACCTGGCAAACCGTCAAGCTGGCGGTGCTTTCGCTTGCGCTGTCGTTCCTGCTGGGCCTGCTCGGCGCGGGCGCGAAGCTGTCGCGCAACCGCTTCACGAACGGCGTCGGCACCGTCTACACGACGCTGATCCGCGGCGTGCCCGACCTCGTGCTGATGCTGCTGCTGTTCTACAGCCTGCAGATCTGGCTGAACATGGCGACTGACGCGCTCGGCTGGGACCAGATCGACATCGATCCGTTCCTCGCCGGCGTGCTCGTGCTCGGCTTCATCTACGGCGCGTACTTCACCGAGACGTTCCGCGGCGCGTTCCTGTCGGTGCCGCGCGGCCAGCTCGAGGCCGGCAGCGCGTACGGGATGACGAACTGGCAGGTGTTCACGCGGATCATGTTCCCGCAGATGATGCGCTTCGCGCTGCCCGGCATCGGCAACAACTGGCAGGTGCTCGTGAAGTCGACCGCGCTCGTGTCGATCATCGGCCTCGCCGACGTCGTGAAGGCGTCGCAGGACGCCGGCAAGGGCACGCTGCGGTTCTTCTTCTTCACGCTGATCGCGGGTGCCGTCTACCTCGCGATCACGACGATCTCGAACTTCGTGCTGATGTGGCTCGAAAAGCGCTACTCGACCGGCGTCCGCAAGGCTGACCTATGATCGAACTCATCCAAGAATACTGGCGCAACTATCTCTACACCGACGGCTATCGCATCACCGGTGTCGCGATTACGTTGTGGCTGCTGGTCGTGTCGATCGGCCTCGGCTTCTGCCTGTCGATACCGCTCGCGGTCGCGCGCGTGTCGAAGAAGAAGTGGCTGTCGGGCGCCGTGTGGCTCTATACGTACGTGTTCCGCGGCACGCCGCTCTACGTGCAGCTGCTGCTCTGCTACACGGGCCTTTACAGCCTGCAGGCCGTGCGCGGCACGCCGATGCTCGACGCGTTCTTTCGCGACGGGATGCACTGCACGCTGCTCGCGTTCACGCTGAACACCTGCGCGTACACCACCGAGATCTTCGCGGGCGCGATCAAGGCGACGTCGTACGGCGAGATCGAAGCCGCGCGTGCGTACGGGATGTCGCCGTTCACGATGTACCGCCGCGTGATCCTGCCGTCGGCGCTGCGCCGCGCGCTGCCGCTGTACAGCAACGAAGTGATCCTGATGCTGCACGCGACCACCGTCGCCTTCACCGCGACCGTGCCGGACATCCTGAAGATCGCCCGCGACGTCAACTCGGCGACCTACATGTCGTTCCATGCGTTCGGCATCGCCGCCCTGCTCTATCTCGCGATCTCGTTCACGCTCGTGTGGCTGTTCCGCCAGGCCGAGCGCCGCTGGCTCGCGTATCTGCGCCCGCAAGGCAAGTAAGTTTTCGCAGGACTATGATGAATTCCCAGACTCAGAAGCTTTTCGTCGACGATCTGCACAAGCGGTACGGCGACAACGAGGTGCTCAAGGGCGTGTCGCTGAAGGCGAACTCGGGCGACGTGATCAGCGTGATCGGCTCGTCCGGCTCCGGCAAGAGCACGATGCTCCGCTGCATCAACTTCCTCGAGCAGCCGAACGCGGGCCGCATCTTCGTCGACGGCGAGGAAGTGCGCACCGCGCTCGACAAGACGGGCGCGCTGCGCGCGGCCGATACGAAACAGCTGCAGCGCGTGCGCACCAAGCTGTCGATGGTGTTCCAGCACTTCAACCTGTGGTCGCACATGAACGTGATCGAGAACGTGATGGAAGCGCCGGTGAACGTGCTCGGCATCCCGAAGAAGGAAGCCGAGGAGCGCGCACGCGAGTATCTCGAGAAAGTCGGCCTCGCGCCGCGCGTCGAGAAGCAGTATCCGTCGCACCTGTCGGGCGGCCAGCAGCAGCGCGTGGCGATTGCACGCGCGCTGGCGATGCATCCGGACGTGATGCTGTTCGACGAGCCGACATCGGCGCTCGACCCGGAGCTGGTGGGCGAAGTGCTGAAGGTGATGCAGAAGCTCGCCGAGGAAGGCCGCACGATGATCGTCGTCACGCACGAGATGGGCTTTGCGCGCAACGTGTCGAACCACGTGATGTTCCTGCACCAGGGCCGCGTCGAGGAAGAAGGCGTGCCGTCCGAGGTGTTCGCCAACCCGAAGAGCGAACGCCTGCGCGGGTTCCTGTCGGGCAGCCTCAAGTAACGCACGCTGGATGAGCGGGCGCCCGCGGTTCGCCGCGCGGCGCCCGTTTTGCGTTTACGCGGCGCTCACCGGCGCGCTGTCGGCGAACGCACGCAGTTCGTCACCCGCGAGCCGGTAGCGCACCCATTCGCTCTGCGGCGCCGCGCCGACGCTCTCGTAGAAGCGGATCGCCGGCTCGTTCCAGTCGAGCACGCTCCACTCGAAACGCCCGCAGCCCGACTCGACCGCGATCCGCGCGAGCGCCTTCAGGAGCCGCAGCCCGGCGCCCGCGCCGCGAAAGCGTGGCGACACGTACAGATCCTCGAGATACAGCCCCTGCCGGGCCAGCCACGTCGAATACGAGAAGAAATAGACGGCGAAGCCGGCCGGCTCGCCGTCGACCTCGCACATCAGCGCGCGCGCCGGCGACCCGTCGCCGAACAGGCTGCGCTCGAGCGACGCGGGCGTCGCGATCACTTCGTGTTCCGCCTTCTCGTAGATGGCCAGCTCGGTGATGAAACGCAGGATCTGCGGCACGTCGGCGACGGTGGCGGAACGGATGTCGATTTGCACGGGTTGAGCCCTCCTCCGGCCCTGGCTTGTAACGGGAAACGATGCCGCGCAGCCGCGCTGGCACCCATCAGAGCGTCATGCTACGTTCATGCAGCTCCTGCAGGAAGTGCAGTTTCTTCATTCGGACCTGAACATGATGCATCCCGATCTGCGCCGCCTCGACCTGAACCTGCTGCTCGTGTTCGACGCGCTGTACCGCCACCGGTCCGTCGCCGCGGCCGCGCACGAGCTCGCGTTGAGCCCGTCCGCGCTGAGCCACGCGCTCGCGCGGCTGCGCGACGCGATCGGCGATGCGCTGTTCGTGCGCCTCGGCAACGAGATGCAGCCGACCGTGCGCGCCGACGACATCGCCGCCTGGGCCGGCGACGCGCTCGACACGATGTCGAAGGGGCTCGCCCGCGCACGCCGCTTCGATCCCGCGCAAAGCGACCGCACGTTCGTGTTCGCGGCGACCGACTACACGGCATTCGCGGTGCTGCCGGCGTTTCTCGCCCGCATCCAGCATGTCGCGCCGCAATTGCGGATCCGCGTCGTGCATTCCGACCGGAAGATCTCCGTCGACGAGCTCGCGGCCGGCCGCATCGATTTCGCGCTCGGCTACCACGAGGAATCGGCGGCCGACGCGCCGGGCATCGAGGAATTCGACTGGTTCTCCGACGACTACGTCGTGATCGCGAGCGCCACGCACCCGGAGATTCGCCGGCGGCTGACGCTCGACCAGTACCTCGCGGCACGCCACGTGGTCGTCACGCCGTGGAACGAGTCGCGCGGCGTCGTCGACCATGTGCTCGACCGGCTCGGCCTCGCGCGGCAGGTCGCCGTGCAGTTGCCGACCGTGCTGGCCGCGCCGTTCGTGATCGCGGAATCCGCGCTGCTGATGACGGTGCCGAACCGCGCCGCGCGGGCGCTGCGGCACGCGGCGCCGATCCGCCTCTTTCCGGCGCCGTTCGAGATCCCGCGCTACACCGTGAAGGTCTACTCGCATGCAAAGCATGCACGCACCGATGCGCATCGCTGGATTCGCGCGCAGTTGCTCGACGCAAGGCCGGCCGCTGCCTGACGAATGTCTGTCGGTACACCGCGCCGCGCGTTGCCGGACACGCGTTTCAGGCAACCGGCGGCCATCTCCGGCATCCGCCCATTCATTACGAAATACTTACCCATTTCTCGTCATTGACGCTTACGCCTGTGCCCCCCGCAGCGTCAATAGTGGCAATCCTTGACCCCCGTTTGCAAATCTCGTGTCTCCCTTGCGGGACAAGGGTTTTCCGTTAATTGCAAACCCTTGGCACCCCTGTTGCCCACCGTGTTGCATGGCAATTTGGCGACACGTGTTAGTCAAACAACGATTTCCATCGCCACAAAATTGTATTTTTGCTAAATTAGTAACCAAAGTAGCAAAACGAAGTTCGTGAAATGTAGTTTAGCTTCACGACACTACAAGGAGACCCCGCAGGCCGACCCGGCTGCGCGGGAACGCTCAACGGTTTTCCGTCCGCTTGCCCGCGTGCCGCGCTTACCGGCCCTGCACGAGGTCTCCCTGGTTATCCCGCTTTTGCCCGGCGCTCGCGCTCCGGGCATCTCGTGCAGTCTGGGTTGACTTTTTGACAGGGTATGGAGGAGATGATGAAGAAAGCTTTGGTCGCGGCCGCGCTGATGGCTGCTGGGGTGGTGACGGCGCACGCGCAGAGCAGCGTCACGCTGTATGGCCGCCTGGATGCCGGCATCGAGTACCTGAACGGCCTGCAAAACGGCCACCAAGTGCGCGCGGAAAGCGGCGACTGGGGCACGAGCCTCTGGGGCTTGAAGGGCACCGAGGACATCGGTGGCGGCAACAAGGTCCTGTTCCACCTCGAAGGCGCGTTCAACACGATGACGGGCGGCTTCAGCGGCTCGATCTGGGATCGTTTCGCGACCGTCGGCATCTCGAACGACCGCTACGGTACGCTGCTGTTGGGTCGCGAGCTCGCGATCGCCAACGGCGTGTGGGACTTCGACCCGTTCGGCCAGTCGGCCTGGTCGACGGCCTCGCTGGTGCGCGGCCGCAACTGGAACAAGACCAGCAACAACGTGTCGTACCAGTCCCCGTCGCTCTACGGCCTCGACTTCTACGGCCAGTTCTCTTTCTCGAACTCGACCAGCTTCAACGGCAACACGACGGCCGGCCAACCGGGCCGTGCAATGGGCGGTCAGGTCACCTACACGAACTCGCTGTTCCAGTTGCGCGGCATCTACGACGAAACGCGCGACAGCAACGGCCGCTTCTCGGACGTGTTCAACTACTCGCGTGAATACTTCGCGGGCGTGAACGTGTTCCTCGGCCAGTTCAAGGTGCAAGCGGCCTACCAGGCATCGCGCGCGGACGGCAGCGGCGGCCCGGCAGTGAACGCCGGTGTGACGGGCACCCAGCAGGTCTGGGGCGGCGTGACGTGGCAGGCAACGCCGGCAGCGGCGCTGATCGCGGCCGTGTATCACGTGAACGCGAACCACGGCGGCGGCAACGCGAACATCTACACGATCGGCGGTTCGTACAACATCTCGAAGCGCACGCTGTTCGACCTGCAGGCCGCGACGGTGCGCAACAGCTCGTCGGCCAACTTCGGTCTGAACGCGAACGGTGCAGGCACCGCCGTGTCGACCGGCAACCCGCATCCGGGCGGCAGCCAGACCGGCGTCTACGCCGGTATCCAGCACCTGTTCTGATCAGGCGCCGTTTTCAAAGAATCGATTCAACGACGTTTTCCACGCTGCTGCGAGAGGCGCGTATCGGTGCGGTACCCAACCGGGTATCGCACCGTTTTTTATTGGCGGGCCGGCTTTGTGCGACCCGCTCACGAATACGGCGCTCAGACGGCCGCTTCGTTCTCTTCGCCGGTGCGGATGCGGATCACGCGCTCGACATCCGACACGAAGATCTTGCCGTCGCCGATCTTGCCGGTGCGGGCCGCGCCGATCACCGCGTCGATCACCTGGTCGACCTGCGCTTCCGCGACGACCACCTCGATCTTCATCTTCGGCAGGAAGTCGACGACGTATTCGGCGCCGCGATACAGCTCGGTATGGCCCTTCTGGCGGCCAAAGCCCTTCACTTCCGTCACGGTCAGGCCCGTGAGACCCACTTCAGCGAGCGCTTCGCGGACTTCGTCCAGCTTGAACGGCTTGATGATGGCAGTGATGCGTTTCATGGTGGTTGTCCCCCAATGCTCGTTTGGATGAAAAATCGCGACCCCGATTGTAAGCCTGCGAGCCGCACGCGGCCCAGCACCGCTCAATCGAGACGTTCGGTAAACCGTGACGTGATCGGGTAACGCCAGTCGCGCCCGAATGCGCGATGCGTGACGCGAATGCCGATCGGCGCCTGGCGGCGCTTGTATTCGTTGATCTTGATGAGCCGCGTCACGCGTTCGACGTCGGCCTGCGCGTAACCGGCTGCGACGATCTCGGCGAGCGGCCGGTCCTCTTCCATGTACATCCGCATGATCGCGTCGAGCACGTCGTACGGCGGCAGGCTGTCCTGGTCGGTCTGGTTCTCGCGCAGCTCGGCCGACGGCGCGCGCGTGAGGATCCGTTCGGGGATCACGTCGCGCAGCGGGTAGTCGGCCGTTGCGTTGCGATAGCGGCAGAGCCGGTACACGAGCGTCTTCGCGATGTCCTTGATCACCGCGAACCCGCCGGCCATGTCGCCGTACAGCGTGCAGTAGCCGACCGCCATCTCGCTCTTGTTGCCGGTCGTCAACACGATCGAGCCGAACTTGTTCGACAGCGCCATCAGCAGCGTGCCGCGAATGCGCGCCTGGATGTTCTCCTCCGTCGCGTCTTCCGCTCGTCCCGCGAACTCGCTCTCGAGGGCGGCGCGGAACGCATCGAACATCGGCGCGATCGCGATCTCGTCGTAGCGCACGCCGACGCGCCGCGCCATCTCCGCCGCATCGGTGGTCGAGATGTCGGCCGTGAAGCGCGACGGCATCATCACCGCGCGCACGCGCTCGGGCCCGAGCGCATCGCAGGCGACGGCCAGCACCAGCGCCGAATCGACGCCGCCCGACAGCCCGATCAGCACGCCCGGAAACCCGTTCTTGCCGATGTAGTCGCGCACGCCGAGCACGAGCGCGCGATACACCTGCGCGTCCGTCGACAGCTCGGGCTCGATCGCGCCCGACAGCGGCCGCGCGCCGTCGAATTCGACGATCGCGTGCCCTTCGACGAACTGCGGCATCTTCGCGACGAGCACGCCCTGCGCGTCGAGCACGAACGAGCCGCCGTCGAACACGAGTTCGTCCTGGCCGCCGACGAGATTCACGTACACCATCGGCAGCCCGGTTTCGCGGATCCGCGCGCGCAGGATGTCGATGCGCACCGCTTCCTTGTTCATGTGGTACGGCGAGCCGTTCGGGATCAGCAGCACCTGCGCGCCGGCCGCCTTCGCGATCTGCGCGGCCGACGCGTGCCACGCATCCTCGCAGATGATCACGCCGTATTTCACGCCGTTCAGCTCGAACACGAGCGGCTCGGCGTCGGTCGCGAAGTAGCGCTTCTCGTCGAACACCTCGGCGTTCGGCAGATCCTGCTTGCGGTAGGTGCCGACGATCTCGCCGCCGACGATCAGGGAAACCGCGTTGTAGGTATCGGTGGGCGGTACGCCGCGCTCGATCGGGCGGTTTGCATTACCATCGACGGCTGGCGCGTGCGCGCCTTCGCCCATGCCGCGCAGCGGATGGCCGACCAGCACCGAGAGCCCGTCGAATGCCTTCAGCGCGTCGGCGAGCGCGTCGAGTGCCGAGGCCGCCGCCGCGTAGAACGCGGGCCGCAGCAGCAGGTCTTCCGGCGGATAGCCGGACAGCGCGAGTTCCGGCGCGACCATCAGCTGCGCACCATCGTTGTGCGCGGCGCGGGCGGCCGCGACGATTCGCGCGACGTTGCCGGCGAAGTCGCCGACGGTGACGTTGATCTGGGCGAGAGCGAGTCGGGTCTTCATGGCGGGATCGGCGCAGCCCGGCGGCGCGCCCTGAACGGCTGACGAAATCGTCCCGGTGCGAGCCGCGCAGGCCCGCGCATCCGGCGACACAGAACGGTACGGATTCACGCTTGAAACACGAACGCATCGATTATCGCACGGGCATCCTGTCGTCCCCCGCGGAGGTGCCGGCCGATGAATGGAACGCGCTGCTCGCCCGCGACGCGCAGCCGACGCCCTTCCTGCGCCACGAATTCCTCGACGCGCTGCACGTCGCGCGCTGCGCGGTCGACGATACCGGTTGGTCGCCGCACTTCGTCACGCTGACCGACGCGCGCACCGGCCGCCTCGCGGCCGCCGCGCCCGTCTACGCGAAGCAGCATTCGTACGGCGAATACGTGTTCGACTGGGCCTGGGCCGACGCGTACCAGCGCAACGACCTGCCCTACTACCCGAAGCTGCTGTGCGCGGTGCCGTTCACGCCCGTGCAGGGCACGCGCCTGCTCGCGGCCGACGACGACGCGCGCCGCCGGCTCGCGGCCACGCTGCTCGCGTTCGCCGAGCAGAGCGACGTGTCGTCGCTGCACGTGCTGTTCCCGACCGGCGACGAAGCGGCGCTCCTCGAATCGATGGGGATGATGCTGCGCGAAGGCGTGCAGTTCCACTGGATCAACGACGGCTACCGCCACTTCGACGATTTCCTCGGCACGCTCGAGCAGAAGAAGCGCAAGAACATCCGCGCGGAGCGGCGCAAGGTGCATGACGCGGGCGTGACGTTCCGGCGGCTCACCGGCGACCAGATCACCGACGCCGACTGGCGTTTCTTCTCGCGCTGCTACCGGCAGACCTATCGCGAACACTATTCCAGCCCGTACCTGAATCTCGACTTCTTCCGCACGATCGGCGCGACGATGCCCGAGAACCTGCTGCTCGTGATCGCGGAAGCCGACGGACGGCCGATCGCAAGTGCGCTCGCCGTCTACCGGCGCGGCGAAAACGGCGGCGGCACGCTGTATGGCCGCTATTGGGGCGCGCTCGAACACGTGCCCTGCCTGCATTTCGAAACGGCCTACTACCAGTTGCTCGAATTCTGCATCGAGGCCGGGCTCGATACGTTCGAAGGCGGCGCACAGGGCGAACACAAGCTCGCGCGCGGCTTCCTGCCGACCGTCACGCACTCCGCGCACTGGCTCGCGCACCCGGCGTTCTCGGACGCGGTCGCACGCTTTCTCGAACGCGAGACCGAGCATATCCATGCGTACGTCGACGAACTGCGCGAACACGATCCGTTCCGGCGCGGCGGCGCGTAACGTCTCAAGGGCCCCGGCATGCGACGAAGCCACGGGCGCCCACGCGCACGCAATCGTCGAACGCCGGAACAGCGAAGTTTTCATTGATCCGCCTGAATCGATCTGTTGTACTTGTCACCCCACTCCAGCGTCCCAGTTTGAAAAAATCGACCGGTCACCATGCTTGACCGGCAGGAGCAGTACCTGACCTCTCGCAGCGGGGGCAACCCGAAGGTCATGGAGAGAGACATGGAGTTACGACAGAAATCGGTATCCGTCCGGGTTTACCGACAGGCGCTCGACGACATGCGCCGCAACGGCTTCGACGTCGCACCGCTGTATGCGACGCTCGGCATCGGCGCGGCCGATCTCGCCGACGACGCGCGGCGCATCCCCGGCGATCGACACGTCGCCGCGATGCGGCTGATGAGCGACTGGCCGTTGTCCTGGCATCGGCCGCCGCCGCAGGTCGTGCCGTGGCTCGCACCGTTCCCCGAGCTCGCGGGCATCACCTGCAACGCCGCGACGCTGCGCGACGCGCTGCACGGCTACCTGCGCTACCGCGAACTGATCGGCAACGTCGACTGGCTTTTCGCGCATGAAACCGGCGACGCGATCGCACTCGAGTACGTGAACGAGGGTGACGGGCGGCCCGCCAGCAGCGCATTCGCGAATTTCGCGATCCTCGTCGCGCTCGCGCGCCTGTACGATCCGCACGTGCGGATCGACGAAGCCGCGTTCGCGGGCCGCGCGTTCGCGCCGACGGCCGCGTTGCGCGATCTCCTCGGCGCGACGGTGTCGTTCGATGCCGCACGCAACCGCGTCGTGCTGCGCTCCGCGCGCTTGGACACGCCGTTCGCGTGCTACAACGCGCCGCTCGCGGACATCCAGCGTCATGCCGCCGACGCCGCGCGCGAACGCGTGCGCGCCCGCTCGACGTTCGGCGCGTCGGTCGAGCAATGCGTACGCGACTGGCTGCGCACGTCCGACGACGCCGAAGTGCCGTCCGACACACTGATGGAGCACGTCTGCGCGCGCTTCGCGATGTCACGCTGGACACTGCGCCGGCGGCTGCATCGCGAAGCGGTCGGGTTTCACGCGCTCGTCGCGCAGGCGCGGCTCGGTGAAGCGCGCGACCTGCTGCTGAATACGCAACTGCCGATCGGCGAGATCGGCGCGCGGGTCGGCTTCCGTTCGACGAGCGCGTTCACGCGCTTCTTCACGCGCGAACTCGGCGCGGCGCCGAGCCGCTTCCGCGACGGGCGCGGCGAGCGGTGGCGTTGACGGGCGCTTTTTCTGAGACACTGGCGGCTTCGCATCCTGCCGCCCTGCCATGTCCTGGTTTCTGTATCTGATCGAATGCGCCGACGACAGCGTCTATACGGGCATCACGACCGACGTTGCCGCGCGCTTCGACGAGCACGCATCCGGCAAGGGCGCGCGCTATACGCGCTCGCGCAAGCCGCGCGCGGTGCTCGCGTCGTTTCCACTGCCCGACCGGTCGAGCGCGTCACGCGCCGAGTACTGGGTGAAACAGCTCACGGCGGTGCAGAAGCGGGAACTGGCGGCCGGGTTGCGGACGCTGGAGTCGGTGCTGCCGGCGGTAGTGGCCGTCGACGCGAGTGGTGATACGGCCGGGTTGAAGGCCGGTGCGCGCGGGCGGAAGCAGGCGAACAACGTCGATCGTGCGGAACAGACGGTCGAGACGGGCAAAAAGCCGAAGAAGCCCGGAAAGGCCGGGAAAGCTGAAAAGGTCGACAAGCCTGCAAAAGCCAAAGCCGCCAAGCCCCCCACGGCGACAAAAGCGACCCCGGTCGCAAAGCGCAAGAAGCCCGAAAGCGATGTGATCGCAAAAAAGACTTCATCGCGCGACACACCGGTAAAAAAGCACAAGCCGGCCGCACCCGCTTCGTCGAAAGGAAAGGCGCCTGCAGCCGGCGGCAAACTCATCACGAACGGACGTGAAGATGCCGCGCCCGCCTCGGGTCGCCGCCGCCCGGCGGCTACCCAAGCCGCCGAAGCGCCAGCGGCTCCCGTTGTCCCTCGCCGCGCGAAGCGCGCGAAGGACGCGCCGTTCACCGCCCCGTCGCCTGCGGCCGTACCCGCCGCCGGACGCAAACGCCCCCAACGCACAAAACAAAACCGCGCGGCCTCCTGAGGAGACACGCGCGGTTGGCGTTTCGCACGGACCGGCCGTCGGCCGGTACGCCGCTTACTTCTTGTAGTTCGCTGCGCCGTCGGTGATTTCCTTGTGCGCGGCTTCGATGCCAGCCCAGCCTTCGACCTTCACCCACTTGCCCTTCTCGAGCGCCTTGTATTGCTCGAAGAAGTGCTTGATCTGGTCCTTCAGGTACTCGGGCACGTCGTCGATCGACTTCAGGTTGGCCGTCATCGGGCAGACCTTGTCGTGCGGCACGGCGACCAGCTTCGCGTCGACGCCCGACTCGTCGGTCATCTGCAGCATGCCGAGCACGCGCGAACGTACGATCGAGCCTGCCAGCAGCGGGAACGGCGTGATCACGAGCACGTCGACCGGATCGCCGTCGCCCGACAGCGTCTGCGGGATGTAGCCGTAGTTCACCGGATAGCGCATGCCCGTGCCGATGAAGCGGTCGACGACGAGAAGGCCCAGTTCCTTGTCCGCCTCGTACTTCACCGGATCGCTTTGCGCGGGAATCTCGATGATCACGTTGAAATCTTGCGGCAGGTCCTTGCCGGCCGGAACATGATTGAAGCTCATGAGCACTCTCTGTAGGTCGATGGGAATTCGGGACAGGGCGCCGCGGCCGATGCATCGCCGCAGGCGCCCCGCAAGGGAATGCGCCATTATAGCCAATCGACCGGTGGCGTCCGGATGACGATCGGCCGATAATCGTTCCGGATGCCCGGCCGTTGAACCATTGGCCGCGGTACATGGAATCGGTGTCGGTGGTGGAAGCGCTGTCGCCGGCCGACCGCTAAACAGGGGGCCTGGGTGAGCGCTGAAGCGCTAACTCGGGTCGCCCGCGAAGCATGGGACCCGAGTAAGCGCTGAAGCGCTAACTCGGGTCGACAGGAGCTGGCATGGAAGAGGCGAAGCACTTCATCGCGGGCGAATGGACGTTGCCCGCGCAACTGGAAACCATCGCGGTCGTCGATCCCTCCGACGGCCAGCCGTTCGCGTCGATCGCCCGCGGCACGGCGCCGGACATCGAGCGCGCGGTCGCCGCGGCCCGCGACGCATTCGCGGGCCCGTGGGGCGCCGCCAGCGCCGCCGAGCGCGGCCGCGTGCTGATGCGCCTGTCAGCGCGTGTCGCCGCCTCGATCGAGGAACTCGCCGCGATCGAAGCACGCGACACCGGCAAGCCGCTGAAACAGGCACGCGCCGACGCAGCCGCGCTCGCGCGCTACTTCGAGTTCTACGCAGGCGCCGCCGACAAACTGCACGGCGAAACCCTCCCCTATCACGCCGGCTACACGGTGCTGACGGTGCGCGAGCCGCACGGCGTCACGGGCCACATCGTGCCATGGAACTACCCGATGCAGATCTTCGGGCGCAGCGTCGGCGCCGCACTCGCGGCCGGCAACGCCTGCGTCGTCAAGCCGGCCGAGGATGCGTGCCTGTCGTTGCTGCGCGTCGCCGAGCTGGCCGTCGAGGCCGGGTTGCCGGCCGGGGCGCTGAACATCGTCACCGGCTACGGCCATGAAGCCGGCGCCGCGCTCGCACGCCATCCCGGCATCGACCACATCTCGTTCACGGGGTCGCCGGCCACCGGCAAGCTGGTCACGCAGATGGCGGCCGAGAATCACGTCCCCGTCACGCTCGAACTCGGCGGCAAGTCGCCGCAGATCGTGTTCGCCGACGCCGATCTCGAAGCGGCGCTGCCCGTGCTCGTGTCCGCGATCGTGCAGAACGGCGGGCAGACCTGCTCGGCCGGCAGCCGCGTGCTGATCGAGCGCACGGTGTACGAGCCGCTCGTCGAGCGGCTCGCCACCGCGTTCAACGAGCTGCGCGTCGGCCCGAGCCGCGCCGACCTCGACTGCGGCCCGCTGATCAACGCAAAGCAGCAGCAGCGCGTGTGGGATTTCCTGTCCGACGCGCAGCACGACGGCATTCCGATGGCCGCGCACGGGCAGGTCGTCGCCGACGCGCCCGAAAGCGGCTTCTACCAGGCGCCCGCGCTGCTGCGCGACGTACCGCCGTCGCACCGGCTCGCGCAGGAGGAAGTGTTCGGCCCCGTGCTCGCCGCAATGCGTTTCATCGACGAGGACGAAGCCGTCGCGCTGGCGAACGGCACGCCGTACGGCCTCGTCGCGGGCATCTGGACGCGCGACGGCGCGCGCCAGATGCGGCTCGCGCGGCGCCTGCGGGCGGGCCAGGTGTTCATCAACAACTACGGCGCGGGCGGCGGCGTCGAGCTGCCGTTCGGCGGTGTCGGCCACTCGGGACATGGCCGCGAGAAAGGCTTCGAGGCACTGTACGGCTTCACCACGCTGAAGACGATCGCGATCCGGCACGGCTGACCGTGCCGCAAGCAGCACTTGGCACGCGGCCGGCAGCGCCCGGCCACGTGCCGAAGCACGACGACACTCATATCCAGCACAGGAGACACACCATGCGGTTGAGCGGCAAGACGGCAATCGTCACGGGCGGCGGCTCGGGGTTCGGCGAAGGCATCGCGAAGACGTATGCACGCGAAGGCGCGAACGTCGTCGTCAACGACCTGAATGGCGCGGCAGCCGAGCGCGTCGCGAGCGAGATCGCGCTCGCGGGCGGCAAGGCCATCGCGGTGGCCGGCGACGTGTCGAGGCAGGACGACTGGCACGCGCTGCTGCAGGCCACGCTCGACGATTTCCACGCAGTGCAGATCGTCGTGAACAACGCTGGCACCACGCACCGCAACAAGCCGGTGCTCGACGTGACGGAAGCCGAATTCGACCGCGTGTACGCGGTCAACATGAAAAGCCTGTTCTGGTGCGTGCAGACTTTCGTGCCGTACTTCCGCGAACAGGGCGGCGGCGTGTTCGTGAACGTCGCGTCGACGGCCGGCGTGCGGCCGCGGCCCGGCCTCGTCTGGTACAACAGCACGAAGGGCGCGATGATCACCGCAAGCAAGTCGCTCGCGGCCGAGCTCGGCGCCGACCGCATCCGCGTGAACTGCATCAACCCCGTGCTCGGCGAAACGGCGTTGATGACCGAATTCATGGGCTGCGAGGACACCCCCGAGAACCGCAGCCGGTTCCTCGCGACGATCCCGCTCGGCCGCTTCTCGACGCCGCAGGACATCGCGAACGCGGCGCTTTACCTTGCCTCCGACGAAGCTGAATTCATCACGGGCGTTTGTCTCGAAGTCGACGGCGGACGCTGCATCTAGCCGCACCGGGCTGTTCGCGCGTCGCGCCGGGTTTCACCGGCCGGCATGGCGCCCACGCATTGCCTCGCACGAAACCGGATCGGGTGCCGCTGCGCCTTCCCCGGCCAACTATAAGGACAGGAGACAACATGGCAACATCGACGCAGTCGCTGCCGGGCTCGTCCGGCGCATTCGAGGAAGCAACCTACCGCAAGGTGTCGTGGCGGCTCGTGCCGCTCCTGCTGCTGTGCTACGTGGTCGCGTATCTCGACCGCGTGAACGTCGGGTTCGCGAAGCTGCAGATGGCGAGCGACCTGAACCTCAGCGACACCGTCTATGGGCTTGGCGCCGGGATCTTCTTCTTCGGCTATTTCCTCTTCGAAGTGCCGAGCAACATCATCCTGCACAGGGTCGGCGCGCGCGTGTGGATCGCGCGGATCATGGCGACGTGGGGCGTGATCTCGATCCTGACGATGTTCGTCACGACGCCCACGATGTTCTACGTGATGCGCTTCCTGCTCGGCGTCGCCGAGGCCGGCTTCTTCCCCGGCGTGATCCTCTACCTCACCTACTGGTATCCCGCACACCGGCGCGGCCGGATGACGACGTTCTTCATGACGGCCGTCGCGCTGTCCGGCGTGATCGGCGGGCCGCTCTCGGGCTTCATCCTGAAGGCGTTCGACGGCATCAGCGGGTGGCACGGCTGGCAATGGCTGTTCCTGCTCGAGGGCATCCCGTCGGTGCTGGTCGGCGTGGTCGTGTTCCTCAAGCTGGACGAGCGGATCGAGAAGGCGAACTGGCTGACCGACGACGAAAAGGCGCTGCTCGCGCGCAACGTCGCTGCCGAAGAGGCCACCAAGGAAGACCCGCCGCTCGGCGCCGTGATGTCGAGCCCGCGCGTGTGGCTGATGGCGCTGATCTACTTCTCGTTCGTGATGGGCCTCTACGGCGTCGGCTTCTGGCTGCCGACCATCATCAAGGCGACGGGCGTGACCGACACGTTCATGATCGGCCTGCTGTCGGCGATTCCGTATGCGGCTGCCGTGGTCGCGATGATCCTGATCGCGCGTAGCGCGGACCGGCACCGCGAACGCCGCTGGCACGTCGCGATTCCGGCCGCGATCGGCGCGCTCGGGCTCGTGCTGTCGGTGATCTGGGCGCACCAGACCGCGCTCGCGATGCTCGGCCTCACGCTCGCGACGATCGGCATCCTGACGACGCTGCCGCTGTTCTGGAGCCTGCCGACCGCCTTCCTCGGCGGCACGGCGGCCGCGGCCGGCATCGCGATGATCAACTCGATCGGCAACCTCGCCGGCTTCCTCAGCCCGTACATGATGGGCTGGCTCAAGCAGGCAACGGGCGCCAACGATTCGGGCATGTACATGCTCGCCGGGTTCCTCGTGCTCGGCGGGCTGCTGGCGCTGTCGGTGCCGAAGCGGCTGGTCGACAAGTAACGCAGGGCGCATGCCCCCCCCGGCCGATAACCGACCGACACCCGACACGCCCCGCTGGCCGGAACCGCTCCGGCCGGCGGGGCGTTTCTGCTTCCACGCACGCACCGCTTGAGAGATGCGGGTTCGGTATCCCGTCAACGATGACTCACGCCCCCAGAATATTCCCTATTGATCCATTTATCATGGAACAATAGGGAATATCTTGAACACCACTGGCCGATCATGTTCCATACCGTCGAAGAATCCGCCGCCCGCCTGCGCCTCCACCCGAAAACCGTCCTGCGCTTCATCCGCGAGGGCAAGCTGCATGCAGCGCGGGTCGGCCGCGCGTACCGCATCCTCGACGCCGACCTTGCCGCGTTCGCGCAAACGAAGCCGGCCGCGCCCGTCCCGCGTGCGGTGCGCGTCACCAGCATCGTCGACATTCCGGATGCGCCGCAGTCGCTGCACCAGTACCTGTCGCGGTCGCTGCACGCGATGGCGTCCGGCCGCACGTCGTATGCCGACCCCGTGCGAATCGACGTCACGTTCGATCCCACCGCGGGCGTGGTCAAGATCATCGTCGCCGCGACACCGGCCGACACGGCCGCGCTGATGTCGTCGGTCGACATGCTGCTGCAGCAAAGCGGAACATGAGCGCGATCTTCAAGTCGCCCCGCCATGCCCGCGCGATTCGCGCGGCTTACGACGCTGCGCTGTCGCATTGGCCGGCTGGACATCGGCGCATCACCGTGCAGACGCGCCATGGCACCACGCATGTGATTGCCTGCGGTCCGGCGCACGCGCCGCCGGTCGTACTGATCCACGGCGCGCAGACGACAGCGGCGAGCTGGCAGCACTACGCGGGCGAATGGTCGAAGCATTTCCGGCTCTACGCGATCGACGTAATCGGCGAAGCGGGACCCAGCGCCCCGTCGCGGCCACCGCTCGCGAGCGACGCGTACGCGCAGTGGCTCGACGACGTACTCGACGGCCTGGGCGTGTCACGCGCCGCGTTCGTCGGCATCTCGCTCGGTGCGCGAACCGCGCTCGATTTCGCGTTGCGGCGGCCAACGCGCGTCACGCGGCTCGCCCTGCTCTGCCCATCCGGCATCGGCAGGCAAAAGCCGTTTCTGTGGTGGGCGCTGCCGCTGTTACTGCTCGGCGATGTCGGGCGCGCGCGCGTGCGACGGCGCGTGCTCGGCCGCCTGCCGCCCGCATCGACGCCCGCATCGACGCCCGCCGAGCGCGACACGTTCGCGCTCATGCGCGCCGTGGATCGCGGCTTTCGCCCGCGCATTGAACCGATTCCGCGGTTCGACGACGACACGCTCCGGACATTGACCCTGCCCGTGCTGGCGATCGTCGGCGGCCGCGACGTGATGCTCGACTCGCGCGATACGCGCGATCGGTTGACGCGCCTCGTGCCGCATGCGCAGGTGATGTTTCTTCCGGAGCAGCCGCACTTCATCCGCGGGCAGCGCGACAACGTGCTCGCGTTTCTCACGTCGACACAAACCATCGACATGCAACATCGAATCGTTCAGGCAGCCGGCAGTCGTGTGCTCGTCCGCCATCCTTCTGCCGGCCTCGTCCGGCAGGAAAGCGATGCGCTCGATCTCGTCGCGCTCGCGCACGAGCATGAGGCCGATTGGGTCGCGGTGCCCGCCAACGCGCTGCACGAGGATTTCTACCGGCTCGATAGCGGGCTGGCGGGCGCGGTGCTGCAGAAACTCGTCAACTACGGCGTCCGGCTCGGTGTGGTCGGTGATATTGACCGCTGGCTTGCGCGCAGCGAAGCGCTTCGCGCGCTCGTGCGCGAATCAAATCGCGGGAAATCGGTGTGGTTCGTCGCGAGCGAGGAAGACCTGCTGCGCAGGCTCGGCGCGTAACGCGCCGCGCGCGCCCGCTGCGTCGCGATCGACGAAAAAAAGCCCCGAAGGCCGCCAGGCGTTCGGGGCTGGTTTGCGCCGCGGCGCATCAGACCACGGTAATCGCCAGCGCGCTTTCGCGGTAATGCTTCGCAGCCTTGTCGGTTTCGCCGAGATGCTCGAACAGCCGCGCGAGCGCGCGATGCGCACGCACCTTCAGCGCCTCGTTGTCGGCCAGCTTCAGTGCCGATTCGAGGAACGACTGCGCCTTGCCCCACAGCTGCTGCTGCTGGCACAGGCGACCGAGCGCGAACAGCAGGTCGGCATCCTCCGGGTGATCCTTCTTCCACCCTTCCGCCTTCTGGATCAGCGGCAGCGCATCGGCGCCGGCCGTATCCGGATAACGGCGCAGCAGGCGCGCATCCCAGTTGTGCGCGAGCGCATCCTCGACGATGCGGCGCGCTTCGTTGCGGCGCTCGAGCGGGACGAGCAGATCGGCGGCGAGATCGGCGAGACGCGGCGACTGGCGCTCGGCCGGCGACAGCGACTGCCACACCTCGAGCAGCGCGTCCGGGTCGTGCCGGCGTTCGCGCAGCAGGTTTTCCGCGGCCTGCTGGCGCAGCCGCACGGCCGCCGCCGGATGCAGCGCCTCACGCTTCTCCAGCGCCTTCGCGAGCTTCAGCACCTCGGCCCAGTTCTTCAACTGCTGCTGCGCGCGCAGCGCGACCTGTTGCGCATGGATGCGCTTGCCGCCCGCCTGCAGGTCGGCCAGCGCGGCAAGCGCGCCGTCGGCATCGCGCGCATCAGCGCGCATGTCGGCCGCGGCGAGCAGCCGTGCATCCTGCCATTCCGGCGCGTCGACCTTCGACAGCCAGTCGTCGCGGCGCGTGTATTCGTGCATCCGGTGCGCGGCCGTGGCCGCGACGAGACTCGCCGCACCCTGGTTCGCATCGACCGACAGCGCTTCACGCGCGGCCTTCTCCGCACGCGAGAAGCGGCCCGCATACAGGTTCGCGATCGCGTCGCGCAGCGACGCTTGTGCCTTCTCGTTGCGCGAGCGCGCCCGATACGCGGCGACCCGCTGCGGCATGCGCCAGATGTTGCGCACGATGCGCAGCAGCGCATACACGACGATGAACAGCACGACGATGGCGATCACGAACAGGTTCAGCGACACGTCGATCCGGTACGGCGGATAAACGAGCAGCACCTGCCCGGCGTCGAAACGGCCGACGGTGGCGAGCGCCGCGGCGATCGCGAACAGGACCGCGAGCCAGACGATTCCTCGAAGCGTCATCGTTACCCCCGGCTCTTGAACTGCTGAACGGCGTTCAGGCTCGTGTTCAGGTTCGGCACCGCAACCGTCAGCGATGCGCCGTCAACCTGCTTGAGCAGATCCTCGACGGTCTGCGTGTCCTTCGATGCCTGGTCGAAATACTTCCCGAGCGACGCCTGTGCGGCGTGCAGGTCGGCCTTCATCGCGCCGTCGTTGCGCGCGAGCAGCGACAGGCGCGCGGTCAGCAAGCGCAGCTTCACGTTCTCGCGCACGAAGTAGCCCTGGTCGGGCGACGCGAGCATCGCATCCGCGTTGTCGATGCGGCGCACCTGCACGAGCCCCTTCAACTGCTGGCCGAGGCCGGCCGAGAAGTCGTGCCACCACACCTTCCAGCGCGGCTCGCCGGCCACGGCCGACGACGCGGCGTCGGCCGGCGCGGCCTTCGGCGCTTCGTGCGGGACGATCGCCTCGCCGGACAGCGGCAGCGCGTCGATCTTCGCGATCGCATCATCAAGCTTGATCGCCAGGCCCGTGAGGTCGGCCGCCGGTGCGGCCTTCAGCTTCTCGATGTCCAGCGCGAGCGCCTTGCGGACCGTGACGGCCTGCGCGCTCTGCGACGTTGCGAGGCGCGCGTCGGCGTTCTGCAGCGCGATCAGCGCGAGCTGCGTGTTGCCGGTCAGTTGAAGCTGCTGGCTCGCGCTCGACAGCATCTGGTCGACCTCCTCGAGCATCCACGCATCGCGGTTGCGCGACAGGTCCTGGTATTGCTGCTGCAGCGCCTGCTGCGCGCTCTGCGCGTCGGCGAGCTTGCCGTCGAGCTGCGCAAGCTGCGTGTCGACCTGGTGCGTGCTCGCGAGCGCCTGCTCGGTCTTCATGCGCGTCTCGGCCGTCTGCGCATCGAGCGCCTTCTGGCGCGTGACGAACGTGTCGTCGAGCCGGTCGATCTTGCGGTTCAGCGCGTAGCCGCCGACGCCCGCCGCGCAGCCGAGCACGACGACGACGAACCACAGCACCGCGCTGCCGCCGCGGCGCGCGGGCGGTTCGGCGCCCATGTAGGCGGGGCGTGACGGCGGTGCGGATGCAGCGGCCGGCTGGGAAGCGACGCTGTTGGAATCGTTGGTATCTGTCATGCGTTTAGTCACCGGTGCGGCTGTCGCCGGTTGGACGGCCTCCTCGGCCATCGTTCGAAACGCGCGGACGATGCGCTCATCGCCCGCGCCGGTCAGCGTAATCCTATCAAAACCCAATGAACGCGCGGTCTGCTCGATCCGCGGATGCGGTGTCACGAGTGGCGCCCGCTTCAGCGCATCGATCTCGGCATCGTTCAGATGCGCCCGCGCGAGTTCGTGCAGGTTGCGCACGCCTTCCGAGCTCGTGACGAGCCACGCATGCGGTTCGCCGTGGAGCAGCGCATGCACGCGCTCCCACGCGCCGACGCGCGGCTCGGGCACGACGCGCCGGTAGGCGGCGACGAGCGTGACGTCCGCGCCGGCCTCGCGCAATCGCTCGGCGAGCCATTCGCGACCGCCGTCGCCACGCGCGATCCGCGCATGGAAGTGCGCATCCAGCGCCGGACATTCGCGTTCCGGCCCGAACTCGACCGGCCCCCCCCCCCACGCACGCTCGCCCCCGCCCC
>NZ_JAAGPH010000155.1:0-233 GCF_017104705.1 Burkholderia sp. Se-20373
TGATAGGTCAGAGTGAGACGAAGAACACACAGCATGGTAACAGGCGGTCTGAACGATAGATGCGATTGCGAGTGAGAGAGCAAGGGATGCACACTGTGTGGATTGAAGTAGAGAGTGTGTGCTACTGTCTACTCAGTAGGTTGGTTAAGAGAGAAATCTTAGCTATTTGAGTGATGTCTCTGTGAGTTGTCTTGTAGGATCTCGCTATTTTGTTTTTTTTTTTTTTTTTTTTT
>NZ_JAAGPH010000156.1:0-16782 GCF_017104705.1 Burkholderia sp. Se-20373
TCCAGGCGCTCGCCGTGCTCAACGCGCTGCTCGGCATCGCGACGCTGATGCCGGCGATGTTCGTGCATCCGGCGGCCGCGTTCGCGTCGGGTGTGCTGTTCGGCGCGACGTTCCTGTCGGCGGTCGCATCGACGACGGCCTTCGTGCGCCACAACCTGCCGCCGGACGGCTGGGCGAAGGGGATCAGCGCGTTCACGACGGTCTTTGCGTTCGGGCAGATCGCCGGGCCGGTCGCGATCGGCTGGGTGTCGGATAGTGCCGGGCTCGCGCGCGGGCTCGTGTATTCGGCGCTGACGCTGTTCGCGGGCGCCGCGCTCGCGGCCGGGCAGCGCGCGTTGCGGGCCGCCGCGTAATTAGCCGCGAGAGGCGCCATTCACCGCACGCACGCCGTGCGCGACACGCGATGAAACGCACGGCTGAAGTAGATCAGGCTGTCGCCGTCGTCGCGCACGCGGATCGACGTCGCCTCGATGAACATCACCGAATGCGAGCCGACCTCCTTCATGTCGGCGATCGTGCCCTGCAGGCTCGCGAGCGCGTCGCGCAGCACGGGCACGTCCTGTTCGCCGCGATCCCACACGGGCAGGTCGAAGCGCCGCTCCATCGGCAGGTCGGTGAGCCCCGCGAAGTGCCGCGCGAGTTGCTCGTGTTCGGCCGGCAGCACGTTGATGCAGACATGGCGGTTGCGTTCGAACGTCGTCCGCATCGCGCTCGACCGGTTGAGACACACGAGCAGCGTCGGCGGCGTGTCGGTGACGGAGCATACGGCGCTCGCGGTGATCCCGCAGCGGCCGTGCGGCCCGGCGGTGGTGATCACGTTGACGGCCGCGCCGAGATGGGCCATCGCTTGCCGGAAGGCCTTCTGTGCGTCGGTCGGGTCGACGCGTGCCGGTCGCTGGATATCGGTCGTGGAAGACATGGGCGCTCCTGGTTGGACGAACGCGGCGATCGCGCGGCGCTGCCGGTGCAGCGCCGGATCGCCGACGATGACCCAAGCGTACGACGCGAAAATGCCGGCGGCCATTCGCACGATTGACGATGGAGATGGCGTTCTCGCCAACGCGTCTAAAGGTTCTACCTAGATGCGCGGCGCACCGCGCGAAAAAAATCGGGATTGCACGTTCATGCGGCACGTGAAGGGGTTTTCAGCGGGTTTTCGGCTCGTTATGATGTGCCGCACACCCCCAGCGAACGACGCGCGCGACGCGCCGGCACCCGGCCCCGTATGCGGCGCGTGCGATACCGATACCGATATTCAGTGAGACACCCACGATGACGTCACCCGCACCGATCGTATACATCGTCGACGACGACACCGGCATGCGGACGTCGCTCGCGTGGCTGCTCGAATCGGTCGGCATCGCGTCCGAAGGATTCGCGAACGCCACCGATTTTCTCGCGCGCTTCGACGTGAACCTGCCTGCGTGCCTGGTGCTCGACGTGCGGATGCCGGAGAAGAGCGGCTTCGACGTGCAGGCGGAACTGAACGCGCGCGGCGCGACGCTGCCGGTGATCTTCGTCAGCGGGCACGGCGATATCCCGATGTCCGTGCGCGCGCTGCAGAACGGCGCGATCGATTTCGTCGAGAAACCGTACAACTCGCAGCAGATGCTCGAGCGCGTGCAACGCGCGCTGCGGCTCGCGCAGCAGCGGCATGCGGTGAGCCGGCGTCACCGCGAGCTGCGCCAGCGGCTCGATGCGCTGACCGCGCGCGAGAAGGAAGTGCTGCGCGGCGTGGTGGACGGCAAGGGCAGCAAGCAGATCGCGTCGGATCTGTCGATCAGCGTGAAGACCGTCGACGTGCATCGCGCGAGCATCAAGGAGAAGCTCGGCGCGACGTCGATCGCCGCGCTCGTGCGCGATGTGATGGTGGTGTGGGGCGACGACGGGGAAGCGTCGCGCTAGCGTACGCTCCCCTGTCCTGGGAAGCTCGTTCACTGGCCGGCGCCAGGCGGCCGTTGGCGTGAACCGGCCCCGAGCGTCGCAGGAGACGCGACGAGGCCGTCGTGCTCAGCGCATGTACAACCCGCCGTTGATGTCCCAGCACGCGCCGTTCGCGAAATGCGCGTCGCCCGACGCGAGCAGCACGGCGGCGTCCGCCACGAAACCAGCCGAGCCGAGCTTGCCGCCCGGCAGGCTCGCGAGCACCTGGCGCAGCTTCTCCGGTGCGACGCTTTCATACACGATCGGCAAATCGAGCGGGCCCGGCGAGATCGCGTTGACGGTCACGCCCTGCGCGGCGAGATCGCGCGCGAACACCTTGGTCAGCGTCAGCGTGCCGCCCTTCGCGGCCGCGTAGTGCGCGCCGGTCGCCGAGCCGCCGTTCTGCCCGGCAAGCGATGCGATGTTGACGATACGGCCCGCGCCGCGCGTCGCGAAGTACTGGCCGAACACCTGGCAGCCGAACAGCACGCTGCGCAGGTTCACGTCGATCACCTGGTCGAACTGCTCGGCCGTGATCTCCATCGCGGGCACGACCTTCGAGGCGCCCGCGTTGTTCACGAGCACGTTGATCGTGCCCCAGCGCGCGACGAGCGCATCGCGCGCGGCTTCGAAATCGCGTTTCGACGTGACGTCGAGCGGCAGCGCGATCGCGCGTTCGCCGCTCGGGTCGAGTTCGCGTGCGTGCGCCTGAATGGCGTCGGCGGCGATGTCGGCCAGCGCGACGCGGTAGCCGGCCGCATGAAAGCGTTCGGCGATGACGGCGCCGAGCCCGCGCGCGGCGCCGGTGACGAGGACGACTCGGTCTGACATGGTGTGTGATTCCGTGGTTCGCGAGCGCGCATCCGTCGATGTCGCGCCCGCATCGTGGTTCATGCGGCGAGTGCCGTTTCGAAGTGTGCCGCAATCGCGCAGACGTGTTCGTCCGCGCCCTTGCGCCCGACGATCTGCAGGCCGGCCTTCAGCGGCGAACCGGCGAGCGGCAGCGGCAGGCTGAGCGCCGGATGGCCGCTCAGGTTGAACGGCCGGATCAGCGACGACATCGCGATCACCGATACGCCATCGCGCGCCTGCTGCAGCGTGATCGGCAGCGCGGGCAGCGTCGGCAGCACGAGCACGTCCGCGTGTTCGAGCGCGGCGTCGACCTGGGCGGTGAAGCGTGCGCGTACGGCTTCGGCTTCTTTCAATGCCGCAGGCGCAGTCGTTGCGGCCGCACGCAATCGTGCATCGAGGTCGGCGCCGAGCTGGCCGGTTTCGACGAGATGGCCGAACGCGCGCGACGTTTCCGCGTTGATCACGGTGAGCCCTGCGGCGAATGACGCCGGCATGTCGTCGAGCACGACCGCGTGCGCGTGCAGGCCCGACGTGCGTACGGCCGCGTCGAGCGCGGCGGCGATGGCCGGGTCGGCGTCGGCCGTGATGTGCGCGATCGTGCAGCCTGCCACGGAGGCCGCGGCTTGTGCACGATCGAAGCCCGGCGCGATCGCGGCCATCACCGCAACCAGTGTGCGGATATCGCGTGCGAACGGCCCGACGCAATCGAGCGTGGTGTCGGCGGGCGCGACGCCGCGCCGCGATACGCGGCCGAACGTCGGTTTCAGCCCGGCCACGCCGCAGCAGGCAGCCGGCCCGCGAATCGAGCCGCCGGTGTCGGTGCCGAGCGCCGCATCGACGAACCCGAGCCCGACGAGCGAAGCGGAACCGCTCGACGAGCCGCCCGGAATGCGCGTCGCGTCCTGCGGATTGACGGGCGTGCCCGTGTAGTCGTTGATGCCGGTCATGCCGAACGCAAGCTCGTGCATGTTCGCCTTGCCGGCGATCTGCCAGCCCGCGTCGAGCAGCAGGCGGACGACGTCCGCGTGTTGCGTGGCCGGCGGGGCGTCGACGAGCGCACGGCTCGCCGCGCGGGTCGGATAGCCCGCGATGTCGATCGTGTCCTTGATCGCGATCGTGGGGCCGGGGCCGCCGAGCGTGAAGGTGTCGATGAAGCCTGTCATGGTCGGTATCGTGAGCACGCGGTGAAAAGAAGCAGGAATCAGGGCCGTGGCGCGGCGGCGAGCGGCCAGGGGCCGTCGAGCACGCGTTCGGTGCGGAAATGGCGAATCAGCCATGCAGAACCGCTAGCGGCCGGCGCGAAATCGACGGTCAGCCGCGCGGCGATCAGTTCGGCCGAGCCGTCCGCGTAGCGCGACGCCTGCAGCATGATCCAGCGGCCGCGCGCGCTCGTGTTGCCGGCGCCGATCTCGATCGACTCCGACGTCAGGAAGTGCAGGTTCGCCGCGAAGTGCGGATCGGGCGGCAGGTAGCGGCCCAGCATCGCGACGATCGCGGCCGTGCCTTCGAGGCGGCCGAACTTTTGCGCGTACTGCGGGCCGATGCCTTCCCACACGGCGTCCGCAGTGAACAGCGCGGCGAGCGACGGGCCGTCGCCGGCATCCTCGGGCACGTCGCACAGCGCCATGTAGCGCGTGATCGTCGCGCGCACCGCGCGTTCGGCGTCGAGCGCCGCCACGCGCTGCGCGAGCGCATCGATCAGGCCGGGAGACAAGTCGGTCATCGCGTGCCTCACGCCGCGGGCTTCGCGGCGGGCGGCACCGTCAGCGCACGGCCGACGCGCGCTTCGATCTTGCCGTAGCGCCACAGGTTGTATTCGCCGACCGGCGTCGTGCGATACAGGTTGCACACGGCGACCGTCGTGTCGAAGTCGGCGACGTCGGCCATGATGTAGAAGGTCCACGGCGCGCCGTCGGCCTGGCCGACCACGAGGCGGTCGTCGTCCATCACGCCGAGCACGCGCACGCCGGGCATCGCTTCGACGGCGGCCAGCATCGCACCGTACGCTTGCCATACTTCGCCGATTTTCTCGCGCGGCAGATCGAAGAAGTTTTGCGACACGCCGCAGCAGAACAGGACGCGCAGCGGCAGCGGATTCGAATCGGACATATCAGGTTCTCCAGAGGAATCGGCGGGGCGCATGAACCGGCCGGCGACGGCGCTTCGGCTTCATGCGCGTTCAAAACAATTCGGTCGATGCAGGTTACAGATAGCCGGGAAACGGCGTGACGCCGGTGAACACCGCGCCGGCGCCGTCGAAGTTGCCTTCGCCGAGAAACGCGTGCTGCGTGACGACCATCGCGTCGCGCAGCAGCCGCTGCAGCGGATGCGAGCGATAGATCGCCGCCGTGCCGCCGAGGCGGTACGCGCGTTCGACGACGCCCGCGCCTTCGCGTGCGATCTGCGTGGCCGCGAGCCGCAGCAGGCTGACCTGGTCGGGCGTCACCGGGTTGCCGGCGAGGATCGATTGCCACACGCCGTCAGTTGCGTCGTAGAAGAACGCGCGCGCCGAGCGCAGCTGCGCTTCGGCCTTCGCGAGTTCGATGCGGTAGTACGCGCGGTCGGCGAGGCGCGGTGCGCCGGTCGTCGTCTGCCGGCCGCCCGACATCCGGTTCACGACGTCGAGCGCCGCGCGTGCGAGGCCGAGGTTCACGACGGCGAGCACCTGCGCTGCATACGCGACGGTCGGGTAGCGGTACAGCGGCTCGTCGACGGTCGGCTCGCCGCCGCGCACGAAGGTCCACGCTTCGGGCACGAAGCGGTCGTCGACGCGCAGGTCGTGGCTGCCGGTGCCCTGCATGCCGACGACGCTCCAGTTCTCGACGATCTCGACGTCGGGGGCGCGGAACACGGCCGTGCGCGGCTTGTTCGGCGCGGCGTCCTGCGCGCCTGGCACGGCGATGCCGACGCCGAGCCAGTCGGCCCCCTTGCAGCCGCTCGCGAATTTCCACGTGCCGTTCACGCGCCAGCCGCCCGGCGCGATCTGGGCCGGCTGTACCGGGAACAAACCGCCCGCGAACACCTGGTCGGGGCCGCTCGCGTACAACTCGGCCTGGGTGTCGAGCGGCAGCGCGGCGAGATACACGTTCGCGGAGCCGAAGCTCGCGACCCACGCGGCCGAGCCGTCGGCGGTCGCGATCCGCTCGATCATGTCGAGAAACGCGGTCGGTGCGAGCGCATCGCCGCCGAACCGGCGCGGCGTGCCCGCGCGATAGATGCCGGCCTGCTTGAACAGCGCGATCACGTCACGCGGCACGTGCGACAGGCGGTCGAATTCTTCGCGGCGCGCGGCGACGGTCTCGATCACGGCGTCGAGCGGCGACAGCCGGACGGCCGGTTCGCTGGCCGCGTGGGGAGCGCCCGGTGCGGTGTCGAGGGCGAGGGCGGCGTGGGGCATGGCTGTCTCCTGGGGCGGATGGGGGTTCGAATGCGGGGTGGTCACGACGATGCAAGCAGTCTAGAAACGCCGAAAACACGCAGCAATTGGGACGACAAGCCGTGCGACTGGTGACGTTCCGTGCCGTACTAAAGAAATCTTCAGATGCGGGCGACGCGCGCCGGTGCTATGTTGGGTTTCCGGCCGCGCGACGCCGCGCGGCCTCATCCGAAGCCGATCATGAGTTTTCCCGACGAAGACGATTTCCACCGGCTGCTCGACGCGCTGACGACTTGCGTGCTGCTGCACGACGCGCGCACCAAGGCGATCGTGTGGGCGAACCGTGCCGCGTGCATCGCGCTCGGTTTTTCCGTCGAGGAGCTGCTGCCGCTGAAGGCGCCGGACATGACGCGCCCCGAGCCGAAATACCAGCGCGAGATCGCGGTGAGCGCGTGGGATCGCGCGCTCGTCGACGGGCCGCAGGTGTACGAGTGGTGCTACCGGTCGCGCACGGGCGTCGACATGCTGTCCGAGGCGACCGCCACCTACGTGCCGCTGCGCGGGCGCGACGTCGTGATGGTGCAGTTCCGCGACATCAGCGCGGAAGAGGCGGTGCGCCAGCAGTTGCGCCGCTACGAGGCGCGGCTGCGCGAATTCATGCAGGACCTCGACGAAGGCATCGCGGTCGTCACGCCGCACGGCGGCGTGCAGTTCATCAGCGAGTCGGGCCGCCGCGTGCTCGGCCTCGCGCCCGACGAAGCGCTCGGCGAGGTGCTCGACTACTGCTCCGAGGCCGACCGCGACCGGCTCGTCGCGCAGCTGCGCGATGCGCCGTCCGCGTATCCGTCCGCGCCGCAGCGCTACCGGATCGTGCGGCGCGACGGCTCGTCGTGCTGGCTGCGCATCCTGTGCCGGCAGGTCGAGATCGAGGACGATCTCGACGGGCTGCTCGTGCAGTTCCGCGACGTGAGCGACGAAGTCGCGATCGAGGAGGCCCGCCGCGCGGAAGCGCGCATGCTCGAACACGCGGGCCGTTACAACGCGATGGGCGAAATGGCGAGCGTGATCGCGCACGAGCTGAGCCAGCCGCTCGCGGCCGTGCGCAATTTCATCGAAGGCGCGGTGCAGCGGCTGAACGGGCGCGGCGCGATCGACGACGCGATCTGGGGGCTGCGCAGCGCGGACCGTCAGGCCGAGCATGCGGCGCTGATCATCAAGAGCGTGCGCGAGTTCATCGTGAAGCGCGAGCCGGTCGTCGCGCTCGCCGACTTGCGCGACATCCTCGCGGACGTCGCGTATTTCATCGAGCTGCGGGCGAAGGAGGCCGGCGTGACGGTCACGATCGTGCAGGCCGACGCACCGCTGCCGATCCGCTGCGAGCGCGTGCTGATCGGGCAGGTGATCCTGAATCTCGCGTTCAATGCGATCGAGGCGTTCGCCGGTTGCGAGCGTGTGCCGCGCATGCTGACGCTCGGCACGGCGAACGTCGGCGGGCATGCGGAGCTGCGCGCGATCGACAACGGCCCGGGTGTCGCGGCCGATGCGCACGACCGGCTGTTCGACGGCTTCTCGTCGTCGAAGGCCGGGGGGAACGGAATCGGGCTGTCGCTGTGCAAGAGCATCGTCACGCGCCACGGCGGCCGGATCGCCGCGAGCCCGGCCGATGGCGGCGGGCTCGACTGCCGCGTGACGCTGCCGCTCGCCGGGACGAAGGCTCGGGCGGACGCATCGTCGCGGGGGAATGCTTGATGCCGCGGCCGCCCGGCGGCCGTCGTGCATGAGCGGGCAGGCACGCGCGCAGCGCATGATCAGCGCCCGAGCGCCCGTGCGGTGTGCCCGCCGATGCCGAAATCGGTGTTCGGGATGTCCTTGATCATCACGCGGGTGGCTTGCAGCGGCGCGTCGAGCACGCTGGCGCTCGTCTCCGACAACGCGGCGATCAGCGCGCGCTTCTGTTCGTCGGTGCGGCCGGCGATCAGGATCGCGACGATCACGGGCAGCGACGGCGGCGAGCCGTCGGCGGCGCTGCGGCCGCCGAGGCCGATGTGCGTAGCGGGCAATTCGGTCAGCAGCACGCGCACCGATTCGATCGGTGCGCCGATCGATTCGACGGTCGCACCGGTCAGCCGTGCGATCAGTTCGGCCTTGCGGGCGTCGTCATGGCCGGCCGGCAGGAAAACTTCGAGTGTGGGCATGGTCGTCGGGAAAGGTGAAGGTGACCGGCTCACCGTTGCGTTGGCGACGGCAAACCGGTGGTCGCTCAAAGGTGAAGGTGACCGGCTCACCGTTGCGTTGGCGGCGGCGAACCGGCGGTCGCTTACAGCAGGAAGCCGATCGCGCTGAGCGCTTCGGTCGAGTCGATCAGGCGCACGACCTTCTCGGCGATCCGCATCTCGCCTTCCGCATCGACGTGCAGCTTGTGGGTGACGTCGGCCGCGAACAGCGTCGCGACGCCGCGCTTGTACGCGACGACGACCTGCGCCGATTTCAGTTCCACCGTGCCGGCGCTGCCGCTTTCCAGCGTGAAGCGCGACACGGTGCGCACCGTGCGTGCCGCATCGGTCGCCGATGCCGAATAGCCGGACACCATCCGCTGCACGCGCTTCTCGCGCATGTCCTGGTCGTCGAACACGTAGTTCAGCGTCGCGGCGAAGTCGGTCGTGTCGGGATCGATCGGCACCACGTAGTGGCCGGCCGGCTCCCACAGGTCGAGCCACGCGCGATAGTCACGGCGGTCGAGCATCTCGGCTTCGCGCCACACGAATTCGACCGCGCGGGCGAAGGTCTGCTCGGAAAAGAGGGCGTTGCGGTCGTCCATTATTGTTGCTCCATCATCTTGCGCCATTGCTGGTAGGCCTCGCGCATGCCGGTCTCGTCGGTCGCATGCGCGGTCTTTTCGCCGTTCGCGGCGGTCGTTTCGCGGTTCAGCCCGCGATTCACGAGGATCGGCACGTCGGGGCCCGCATGCGCGCCGCGTTGCACACGCTCCCATGCTTCCGCGTCATCGGGGCTGCCGAAACCGAACGGGCCCTGGAAGTGTTCGTGGATGCGCAGCCGCTCGCGGTTCGCTTCGTCGGGGCCGCCGTCCATCGCGAGCGCGACGTGGCGGATCTCGGTTTCGTTCGCGGAGATCGGCCGCAGCACGCGGAAGAACGCCATCGACAGCGCGAGGTTCGGGAACAGGTTCAGGTTGAAGCCGACGCCCATCAGCGAACGCACGATGCGGCGCACTTCCTCCGGCGTGTGGCGCTCGGCGAGCGTCGCCGCGAGCGGCGCGAAGCGTTCGGGCAGCGGCGCGCCGTCGTCTTCGTCGAGATCGATCAGCTCGGGCATCAGCACCGCGAGGCTGTGGCCGTTGCCGAGCCCGCGGCAGAACGCGTCCTCGCTCGTCATGAAACTCGTGATCGCGGCGGCCGTCTCGTCGTCGATCGACTTCATCCACGACTTGTGCACGACCGGGAAGTGATAGAGGTCGGTCGTGTTCTCGAGCTGGATCTTCCAGTTGCCCTTGAACTTGAACTTGTGCTCGCCGTTCGCCTTGATCGGGTAGCCGGCGCCCTGTTTCATGAACAGCTCGATCCACGGTTTCGCGCCGCCGAGGAAATCCTCGAGCGGCTCGATTTCATCGTTGAAGCTCGCGAAGATCAGCCCCTGGTACACGCCGACGCGCAGCTTCACGAGCGGCAGGTCGCCTTTCTCGCACACGCCTTCGTAGCCGTCGCCGTACGGCAGCGCGCGCAGCGTGCCGTCGAGCGCGTACGACCAGCTGTGATACGGGCACGTGAAGCCTTTCGCGTTGCCCTTGTGCGATTCGCACACGGTCGCGCCGCGATGGCGGCAGCGGTTCTGCAGCACGTTGATCTCGCCGGTCTTGTCGCGCACGACGATCACCGGCTGGCGGCCGATCGTCGTCGTGATGAAGTCGCCCGGGTTCGGCAGCTCGCTTTCGTGCGCGACCCAGATCCAGGTGCGGTAGAAGATGCGGTCGAGCTCGGCTTCGAACAGCGCGGGATCGTGATACATCGCGGGCGCGATGCGGTCGGGTTGCGCGAGGCCATGCAACGCGCTGGTGTCGATCGTCTGGTAGGAAATGTCGCTCATCGTCGTGTGGGGGAAAGAGTCGCGAAATCGGGCCGCGTCGCGCGCGGTGTCGAGTACCCAGTCTCGTCTCCCGCTACATATCCGTCAAATTGATCTAAAATTGGCTGATCAATAAATACGGCAAATGATGGAGGCTACGATGACATCGGTCGATCATCTCGATCTGAACCTGTTGCGCGTGTTCCAGGCAATCGTCGAGGAACGCAGCCTGACGAAGGCCGGCGAGCGGCTCGCGCTATCGCAGCCGGCCGTCAGCTATTCGCTCGGCCGGTTGCGCACGCTGTTCGACGATCCGCTGTTCGTGCGCACGCGCGCGGGCATGCAGCCGACCCCGGTCGCGCTCGAACTCGCGGGCATCGTCGGGAAGGCGCTCGACATGGTGCGCGTGGCGCTGCGCTACGCGGAGCGCTTCGATCCGGCCACCAGCACGCGTACGTTCCGGCTGTCGTTGTCGGATGCGGGCGAGATGGCGTACCTGCCGGCGATCTGCCAGGCGCTGCGCGAGCGCGCGCCGCGCGTGACGCTGAGCGTGCAGCCGCTGCCGGTGGAGGAGATCGAGGAAGCGCTGCGCGCGAGCCGGCTGGATTTCGCGATCGGCAACCTGCCGGAGCTGATGCCGCGCACGCGTCACCAGACGCTGTTCGAGGAAACCTACGTGTGCATGACGGGCCGCCGGCGCGGGGTGCCGAGCGGCGCCGCGCTGAGCCTCGAGCAATTCGTGCGCGCCGCGCACATCAACGTGAAATCGGTCGAGCACAGCCACCACGCGCTCGACGATGCGTTGCGCGCGCAGGGCGTGGGCCGCAACATCGCGCTCGAAGTGCCGCACTTCGTGGCGCTGCCGAGCGTGCTGTCGGTCACGGATCTCTATGCGACGCTGCCGAAGCGGCTCGCGCAGATCCTGAACCGCGACAATGCATTCCGCCTGTATGAGCTGCCCGTCACGCTGCTGCCCGCGCCGGTGACGATGCATTGGCACGAGCATTTCCATGAAGACGAAGGCAACGCGTGGATGCGCACGTTGCTGGCCGAGCTCGTCGAGCGGTTCGATGACATGTGATCGATGAGGGCGCCGGCAACGCACGGTTGCACGCGTTGCTTGCCGAGCGGGTCGGATCGCGCGACGACGCGTGACGCATGAGGACGAGCGCAGCGCGTGGATGCACGCTGCTGGTCGAACTCGTCGAGCGTGTCGGCGACGTGTGATCCACGAGAGCGAGGGCAACGCGTTGGATGCGCGCGTGGCTGGCCGAATGCGTCGAGCGGCTCGATGGCGCGCGACGTCCTTGACGAACGTCGCCCGAACCGCGTGCATCAGAGATCGAGCACGAGCACCGCGGAGCGCGCACGCGACACGCAGCAGCAGATCACCGTGTTGCTCGCGCGCTCGGCCTTGCTGAGGCAATGGTCGCGATGATCGGGCTCGCCGTCGATCACGGGCACCATGCAGGTGCCGCACACGCCTTCGCCGCAAGACGTGTCGACTTCGATGCCGATGCGTGCGAGTGCGTCGACGATCGACGTGTCGGGCGTGACGCGTACCGATTGCCCGCTGCGCTGCAGGCGCACTTCGAAACCGTCGGCGGCCGCGCCGGCGCCGGCATCGGCATTGCCCGTACCGTCGGCGGCCGGTTCCGCCGCGAAGCGTTCGAGATGGATCGAATCTTCCGGCAAGCGTGTCGCGGCCGCCGCGACGACCGCATCCATGAACGGCCCCGGGCCGCACGTATAGACGTGAGCGTGCGCGTCGACCGATTCGACGCAGCGGCCCAGCTCGGCCGCGAGCGCGGCGGGCTCGACGCCGTAGTGGAACGTCACGTGCGACGCGAACGGCTCGGCCGACAGTTCCGCGACGAAGGCCGCATGCTCGCGGCTGCGCGCGAAGTAGTGCAGCCGGTAGCGCGCGCCGCGCCGGTGCAGCGCATACGCCATCGACAGCAGCGGCGTGATGCCGATACCGGCCGCGATCAGCACGTGCTCGCTCGCGTCATCCGTCAGACGAAACAGGTTGCGCGGCGCGCCGATCGACAGCTCGGCGCCGACTTGCACGTCGTCGTGCAGCGAACGCGAGCCGCCGCGCGACTGCGCTTCCTTCTTCACCGCGAACAGGTAGCTGCCGCGCTCGTCGGGGTTGCCGCACAGCGAGTACTGCCGCGTGATGCCGGACGGTGCGGTCACATCGATATGGGCGCCTGGTTCGTACGCGTCGAACGGCTGGCCGTCGACGCGCGACACCCGGAAACAGCGGATGTCCTGCGCCGCGTCGATCAGCGCGTCGATCCGGACTTGGTGGCGGTTCGCTTGCATGGGGAAATCCTGGGGTAGGGGAAACGCGGCGCGACAGACACCGCGCCGTCATGCGATCGAGAATAGGGATGGGCATCGCATAAATCAAATCGATTAAAAAGCGATTCATGAATCAGTGGCATGGATGATGGTCGGGCGGCGCGATTGCGCCTGATTGCGCCCGATCTCGCCCGGTGTTCAGCGCGCGGCGATCGCGTTGCCCGTCTCGGCCGTGTGCGGCGTGGCTGCCGACGCAAGGCCGCGTTCGCGATCGAGGCTGCGGCGATAGTGCCGGCATCCGGCGGCAAGCAGCAGCGCGGCGAGCGTGGCCGCCGCGACGTTGACGATCGACATCGAATGACCGACCGCCGCCGGCGCGCCGAACACGCGATCGGTGAACAGCGCGACGACGGTCGTCCCGATCCCGAGCGCGATCAGGTTCGACACGAGCAGGAACAGCGCGGAGATCTGCGCGCGCATCTGGTTCGGCGCGAGCGTCTGCATCGCGGCGGTGGACGTCGGCATCGGGAACGACGCGAAGAACATCGCAACGACGAGCGTCGCGAGCGACGCGGGCAGCGAGTCGAGCTGCGTGAACAGCGTTGCGGGAATCACCATGCACGCGGCGCCGATCGCACCGGCGCGCATCGGCGCATCCTCGCGGCCGCGCCGCAGCAGCCAGTCGTTGAGCCAGCCGCCGCAGAACACGCCGGCCGTGTTCGCGACCAGCAGCACGATGCCGAGCGTGTAGCCGGCTTCGACGGCCGTCATCCCGAAGCGGCGGATATAGAACGCGGGCGTCCAGCTCAGCAGGCAGTACAGCGTCATCGCGTAGAACGAGAAGCCGAGGTAGTGGCACGAGAAAGTCGCGCGATGCGTGCCGACGAAGCGCAGCGAATCGCGCATCGACACGCGTCGCACGGCGCCCGAGCGATCCTGCGCGAGCCCCTTGCGTTGCGGGTCGCGCACGGTCGCGGCGAACAGGAGCGCCACGAGGATCCCCGGCAGCCCGACGATCAGGAACGTGACCTGCCACGCATGCACCTGCCCGACCACCGGCAGCGTGAACGCGCTCGCATGCTTGAGCAGCGCGATCACGTAGCCGCCGATCAGGAACGCGACGCCGCCGCCGATGAACGAGCCGAGCGAATACACGGCGATCGCGCGCCCGAGCTTCTCCTTCGGGAAGTAGTCGGCGAGCATCGAATACGCGCCGGGCGACAGCGCGGCTTCGCCCACACCGACGCCCATCCGTGCGATGAACATCTGCACGAAGTGCTGGCTGAGCCCGCACGCGGCCGTTGCGACGCTCCACAGCGCGATGCCGAGCGAGATGATCCGCGGGCGCGCATAGCGGTCGGCGAGATACGCGACGGGCAGCCCCATCACCGCATAGAACAGCGAGAACGCGAAGCCGTTCAGCAGGCTGAACTGCGTGTCGGACAGGTGCAGGTCGCGCTTGATCGGCTCGATCATCAGCACGAGGACCTGGCGGTCGACGAACGAGAAGACGTACGCGAGCATGCAGATGACGACGACATACCATTCGTACGTATAGCGCTTGCCGGCAGCGCGGGCCGTGGATGCGGACATGCGGATTCTCCAGGAGCGGGCGGTGGAAACGCGCGGCAGCGGCCTGGCGGGCCGTGCGCCGTCGCGGCGCGAAAGCGTGCGGGGGGCACGTATCGGAAACGCAGCGTAGTCGGCCAAATTCAGCCGCCATAGCCGGAGTGACAGCCGCGCCACACGGGCATTTACCGACCCGGATAAAGAAAACACCAGGGTCCCGCGCGCCGGCCGCCGCGTAGCGCGCTTGCAGTGGGGCGCGCATGCATCATGTGGCGCATCTATAAGCGTTATAGAGCGCATTGCGTCGACGTCCGAAATTGTCGTTCCTAGACTCGGCCCGTTTTTGATCGGCAGCGTTGGCCCTTCGCGGCGAACGCGCTTCATACCACGCGGCGCGACGCCCAACTGCGCCGCACACTCTACGGGACGACGACGATGAATCAACCGAACGGGCGGGCCGACCAGCTTGCCGTACCGCTTGCCGCGCTGCTTGCCTGCGCGGCGTTGCCCGCCTTCGCGCAATCGAGCGTGACGCTCTACGGCCGCGTCGACACCGCGATCGAATACGCGAACGCCGGGCCGAACCACGTGACGCGCATGGGCAGCGGCAACCTGTTCGCGTCGCAGTGGGGGCTGAAGGGCGTCGAGGATCTCGGCGGCGGCTATGCGACGATCTTCAAGCTGGAGGATGGCTTCAACGCGGCGAGCGGCGCACTGTCGAACAGCAGCGCACTGTTCGGCCGCGAGGCGTGGGTCGGCATCACGGGGCCGTTCGGCGGCGTGCAGTTCGGCGAGCTTTACACGATCCTGCACACGACGCTCGTCACGTACAGCCTGCCGGGCCTCGGCGCGGGGCTCGCGTGGGGCAATGCGACGAACAACTTCGTCGGGCCCGCGTTCCTGCGCGTGCGCAACTCGATGCGCTACACGTCGCCGCGCTACGCGGGCTTCATGCTGCGCGCGATGGCCGCGCGCGGCACCAACGGCGCGGCCGGGCAGCCGGCGACGCTCGGCGATACGTACGGCGCGGGGCTCAACTACGTGCGCGGCGGCCTGTCGGTCGACGTCGACTATATGCAGCAGAAGTTCAGCCCGGTGGCGGCATCCGCGCTCGGCGACACGAGCCCGGCCGCGAACGGCAACTACACGCTCGGCGCGATTTCGTACGACTTCAGCGTCGTGAAGGTGGCCGCGCTGTACATGCGTCATCGCGGCGGCCCCGACGTCGCGACCGCGATCGACAGCCAGAGCGCGTATCCGCACAGCGACATCATGGAGCTGAGCGCGACGGTGCCGATCGGGCGTGCGTCGCTGCTGCTGAGCGTGGGCCACTACCGCAAGGTCGCGGACAGCGACGGCAACGCCGATTCGTACGGCATCCGCTTCGACTATCCGCTGTCGAAGCGCACTGTGCTGTACACGGGCGCCGCGATGGTGCGCAACGGCGCGCATGCGCGCTTCGTCGTGAACGGCGCGGCGGGTGGCGGTGTCGCGGTCGCGAAGCCGGGCGCGACCGCGAGTTCGATCGTCGCGGGCATTCTTACGGCATTCTGATCGTTTCGTCCACCCCGCGCCCGGGCGCGTGCCCACACCCGCTTGCGCCGCTACGCGCACGCGGGCGGCTGCGGCGCGAGCCACGCGTCGAACGGCGCCAGCTCGCCGATGTTGAACAGTTCGAGCAGCAGCGCACGCAGCCAGCGATGGCCGGGATCGGCGTCGAAGCGCCGGTGCCAGTACGCGTTGACGGCCCATTCGCCCGCACCGGCGATCTCGTACAGCGCGCACGGCTGCCGCGCCGCGAACGTGATCGCGATCGTCTCCGGCAGGATCAGCGCATAGTCGCCGTCCTGCAACAGCGCGGGCACCACCATGAAATCGGGGAGCGCCGCGCGCACGCGCGGCATCAGCCCGTGCCGCTCCAGCAACTGCATCGATTGCGGATGCGACGTGACCGCGACGAAGCGCAGCGTGTCGGGCGCGTCGCCGTCGAGCACGTAATCGTCGGGCAGCGCGGCGCGCTGCGCGGCGCGGCGCGGCATCAGCAGCACGCAGCGCTCGTGCAGCAGCGCGGTGCGCTGGAAGTGGCTCGATGCATCGGCGAAATGCCCGAGCGCGAAGTCGATACGCCCCGATTCGAGTGCGACGTTGAGCTGGCATTCGTCGACGTGCAGCGTCTCGATCACCGCGCCCGGCGCGCGGTGGTCGAATGCGGCAAGCAGCGTCGGCAGGAACGCGCTCGCCGCGAAATCGCTCATGTGCAGGCGGAACACGCGTTGCGTGCTGTCGGGCGTGAAGCGCGAGCCTTCGTCGAGCACGTCCTGCAGGATCGCGAGCGCCTTGTCGACCGACAGCGCGAGCCGCTGCGCGCGCGGTGTCGGCTCGACGCCGGTGCCGGTGCGCACGAACAGCGCGTCGCGGAACATCAGCCGCAGCCGGCCGAGCGCGTAGCTGACGGACGGCTGCGTGACGCCGAGCCGCAGCGCCGCGCGGCCGACGTGCCGCTCCTCGTACACGGCGCGAAACGTCTTCAGCAAGTTGAGATCGAGATCCTGCACGCGCAGTTCGGACGGATCGCTGTCGTGCGGGGCGGATTCGGTGCGGGCCGGGGCGGCCGAACGGCCGGGTGCGGAGTGCGTCATCGGGGTTGCCTCGCGGTGACCGAAGGCGCGTGGCCG